>JACUTX010000013.1 GCA_014859615.1 Desulfuromonadales bacterium
AAAAGCGCTGGATATTTTTCGGGTTGAGATGAGTCTGAAAAAGGACCGGACACAGGTGCTAAGCCTGACCACCGCTGCTTTGATTGAGGCGTCCGGGCGTTCGATCGGCGCGGTGATAACCCTGCGCGATGAAACCCGACTCGATTTTCTGGAGCGTGACCTCAAAGCACGTAAGCAGTTTGATCGTCTGATCGGCGTCAGTGCCGAAATGCAGAAGATCTATAGCCTGATCGAGTCGCTCGCCGATGTCGATACCACGGTTCTGGTTACAGGCGAGAGCGGGACCGGAAAGGAGCTGGTAGCGGAGTCGCTGCATTATCGTAGCAGTCGCAGGGATAAACCGTTCGTCCGGGTGAATTGTGCCGCCTTGCCAGAGACGCTGCTGGAGAGTGAACTGTTTGGCCATGTCAAAGGATCGTTCACCGGCGCCACACAGGATAAAATGGGACGGTTTCAACGCGCTGATGGCGGAACCATCCTGCTGGATGAAATAGCTGATATATCACCGGCACTTCAGGTTCGTCTATTGCGTGTGCTGCAGGAACGGGAAATTGAAAAAGTTGGTGGTGCCGCACCGATCCCCGTCGATATCCGGGTGATTGCCGCGACCAATAAGAACCTGCTTGAAAAAGTTTCGACCGGTGAATTTCGCGAGGATCTCTATTATCGACTTAAAGTTGTTGAAATCAAATTACCGGCACTGCGTGAGCGGCGCGAAGATCTGCCGATGCTGGCCGAATATTTTATCAATAAGTTTAATGCGCGCTTCCGGCGGCAGATCGTCGGGGCGTCGCAGTCGGTTCACGATGCCCTGCTGCGCTATGATTGGCCGGGGAATGTTCGTGAACTGGAACATGCGATTGAACACGCCTTTGTTCTCTGTCGGGAGGCTGTTCTTGCTGTCGAGCACCTCCCTGAAGAGCTGAAAAGAGTATTGGAGTTCGACGTGTCGCAGGAGCGGGGAAAAGAGTGCTCAGCTCAGGATATCATCGCGGCCCTGCAGTCGGCCGACGGGAACAAGAGTAAGGCGGCGGCACTCCTCGGAGTGAGTCGCCGGACCATTTACCGTAAAATAGAGGAGTTTGGCCTTTTCGTAGATTGAACTGACCAGCAGTTAAATGATCGATGGTCGAGCAGCACAATGTGTGTCATGACACACCTTTGATTGTGTCAATTCATCGTTGCCCTGTTATAAGGAGAATCTCTACCGCAACGGGGCATCGACCGGTCTGGAAAGGAAACCGGGGTATCGCTTGCCGGTTCGGCCATCAGCCGTTGTTGAGAAGAGGGGGTCTGCGACAAACAGTTCTGGCATGTTTATTGATATATCTTCATACTATGAAGATAAAAAACAGAGAGATTCTGCACAAAAAGATATTGATCGTCGACCATTCGCTCATTGTACGTAAAATGATCGGCTTTGCTCTCCAGGGATCTGATTATGAAATCATCGAAGCGGCTGATGGGGTTGATGCTGTCAGGATCATTTACAGTCAACCGATTGATCTGCTGGTCACTGCTATGGATATGGCAAATATTAATGGTCTGGAATTAAGCCGGATCGTTCGGGAGACCAGCGGTCTGGAGGATCTTCCGATCATTATGTTGACGCAGGATGAAAATCGTGTGCTGAAAAATGAGGCGCGGGGGGTTGGCATTTCACTACTGATCTCAAAACCGTTCAGTCATGCACAAATTTTTAATCTGGTTAAAGAGGTTTTGGGATGAGTCTGCTTGTGAGAAATGAAGCGGTATCGCAGAGACAAACAGAGATTGAAGCCAAAGGGTCTGATAGTCGGAATAGGTCATGTGGTGAACTCTCCTTGCGTCCCCGGTGGGATCGCGACGAATGGTATGAGTATCTCAGTCAACCCGGACGGCAGTTGGTGGAACTGCACGCTCTGACCGAAGACCGTTTTCTCTCTTTCGGGGCGTCTCTGACTGATTTCCATAAACGAGCAACGGCTGTATCGAATCTTGCGAGCTCGATTCAGGGTAAAATAATCGGCGATGAATCTTCTGGCGGGATTCAAAAACTACAGATGCTGATTGAGCGAATGAGTATTTTTATCCACGATATCCGTACGATATCGGGACAAAATGAACGGGCGCTCTTTTCGATCTGTGCAGCTTTGGAACAGTTACAGTCTCCTTTGCAGTTGTTTGGGGAGATTACCAGAAGGTTGCAAATAATTGGCATCACAACACGTATTGAATGCTCCGGATTTTCCGACAGCCAAAATAATATCACCCATCTGTCTGACAGTATCAGGCGGCTGGGGCGTCTTATTGCCGGTGATATGAACGAAATCATCGATCAGGTTGCAATTCTGTACGATCTAAGCAAGGCGGCGCACTGTAACGAGTCGGCGCTGAATAATGGTGAATCGGCCCGGGCGATGGCCGTGGTTGCAGAGGCGCGAAGTGTGCTGGAGCAACTCGTCACGAACAGTTGCCGGGCAAGACAACAGAGTGAATCGTTGACAAAATCCTCTGCAGCCGTCACACAAAGTATTGCAGAGATCGTCTCTTCGATTCAATTTCATGATATTACCCGCCAGCAGATTGAGCATGTGACCGAATCGATTGAGGCATTCGGTCAAGCCATCTCGAAAAATTTTCGGAGTGGAGAGCTCGCCGACAGAGAAAGTCTGGAGCGGGAGATTGCTGACGGCTGCCGATTACAGTCTGAACAGTTGGGCAATTCCGGGAATGAGTTGTCGGCCGCTGTTTGGCGTATTATCGAGAGTCTGCACTCCTTGTCGGCCAATGTTAAAAATCTGGCATCTGATACGCGCGAACTCAGTGGTGATACAGCTCGCGGTGAAAATAATTTTTTTGCGGCGATTGAGTCGGCGATCGAATCAGTTGTCACAGTTTTGACCGATAATCTGGCCACGGCGGCCGATTCTGCCCTGGCTATTAATGCGGTCGTCAGCACGTCGGCAAAGATGGTGCATCTGGTCGAGGAGGTTGAGGCCTTCGGCGCCGAAATGAAGGTTCTAGCACTGAATGCCAGTATCGAATCGGTTCATGTGAAAGCGGGGGGATCAGCCCTCGGCGTTATCGCCGATTCTATCCAGGATCTTGCCCGTGAGGCGTTGTTGCAATCAGATCGATTGTCGACAGGACTGATCGCGATCACGAAGAGTGCCAAAACTCTTTCTGGAACAAACCTGGGGGAAGTGACCAGCCACGATCTGAAAGTCGCAACTCTGATCTCTGATTCAGATCTTATGTTGACAGAACTGCGTCAGACCAATGCGCAGCTGCTGGAGAGTTTTGCCCGGATGGATCAACAGGCCGATTCTCTCGCCAGCGATATTTTTGTCTCGGCGTCGTCGATTAAAGTTCATCAGGAAGCAGGGGCCATCATCGACCAGGGGATCGCGGCACTCAATTTTATTGCTGACCGGTTCGACGCATCGGCTCGTCCCGGCAAAAGGCGCGGGGACACCTCACTCATTAAAGGGATACGGCAACGTTATTCCATGCGCAGTGAGCGCGATATTCATGACAGAATCGTCGGCGGATCAAAGCTGCTGCAGGAACAGCCGCATCCACGATCTGAAAAAATATATCGTGATGAGGCAAAAGAGCATGGCCTTGGGGCGAATGTTGAACTATTTTAATGTCGGCTCGCTGTTTTTCCAGGATCTCGACATACGACGTGTCTCTTTTTAGATCCTGGACGAAGTTTTTACTGAAGCCCAGCGCATAAAATTTTTTGCGCATCCGCTATATTTGAATAGACGAACATCATCACATGCATCCGTTGCAGGAGGAGTTTTTTTTATGGCCAGGAGTAGAAAAACAGATAAACTGGTGATTCTTTCAGGGCGTTTATCTCTCGGTGCCGCAGCAGAGGTTTGTAATCAGCTCCGTCAGGCTTTTGATGAAGCGGATATTATCAATATATCCTTGCAGGACGTTGAAGATGTTGATCTCTCTACTGTTCAGCTTTTCTGCGCTGCGCATCGCTCAGCCCTTGCGAGAAACAAAACTTTGGTTCTGCAAAACAGTCTGCCGGATCAGTTTGTTCATCTCATCGAAGA
Source organism: Desulfuromonadales bacterium (assembly GCA_014859615.1). Taxonomy (GTDB): domain Bacteria; phylum Desulfobacterota; class Desulfuromonadia; order Desulfuromonadales; family UBA2294; genus Kmv16. The sequence goes on from JACUTX010000013.1 coordinate 4,056, forward strand.
AGCGGGTCTGCAAGGTCATATCGGTTGTTCTCTGGGGAAAAATACAGGGTGTTTGTGGGAAACCGCCCCTGAAATCTCTGCAGAGAAATAGATTTTTTGTAATGATTCCGCATCCTGTTCAAACCGCATACCGTAATAAAAGTGCTGAAGAGTGACTAGATTTTTAAATAATTGACGGTTTGTACAATAAGTGTCAATGAAAGGTGAAGGAGTAGATCATGGCGAAGAAGATTATGACGGTTGACGATTCGGCAACGATTCGACAGATGTTGAAGTTTACCCTGTCGGATGCCGGGTTCGAGGTCATTGAGGCGATAGACGGTGTCGATGCCTGCGCAAAACTCAAAGAAAATCCGGTGAACATGGTCATCACCGATCTGAATATGCCAAAGATGGACGGGATTGAACTGATCCGTGAAGTGCGAAAAGATCCGGCCAATCGGTTTGTACCGATTATCATGCTGACAACAGAATCCCAGGAGGCCAAGAAGCAGGAAGGGAAGTCTGCCGGCGCTTCGGGATGGATAGTTAAGCCGTTCTCCCCGGAACAACTCCTCGCTGTTGTTAAAATGGTGCTGGTGGCATGAACGATCTGCTTTTGGAGACATTCCGTGAGGAAGTCGCTGAAATCCTCTCTGAGCTGGAAAACAGTCTTCTCGAATTGGAAGAGAATACGGCCGATTCGGCTGCTGTCGACCGGGTATTCAGATCTCTGCATACGATCAAGGGGTCGAGTTCCATGGTCGGTCTGGATAAGATATCTGAATTTGTACACGATATCGAATCTGTTTACGATCTGGTGCGCGAAGGGGCTCTGGTTGTGACCAGGGAATTGATCAATCTGACTCTTACCGCCAAAGATCAGCTCAAAACTCTGGTCAGTTCGTTGATCTCTAACGAAAAGATAGAGACGAAGGGACTCGATGCTATCGGCGCGCAATTTTCAGCGATGCTCCCTCTCTCTGCTGCCGGCCCTGTTCGAACAGCGGGTGCAGAGCGGGGCGTGGGAGAAAAATTGACCTACCGAATTCGTTTTCGACCTTCGCCGGATATGTTTCGCAAAGGGCTCAATCCGTTATTTATTCTGCGTGAATTAAAGCAGTTAGGTGATTGTCTGGTTATTCCGCAACTCGATGAAATCCCTCCTCTTGAAACGTTGCAGGCTGAAGAGTGCTACCTGCACTGGGATATTGTCCTGACAACCGATAAGGACCCGGATGAAATTCGGGATATTTTTATATTTGTTGAGGATAGTTGTCTGGAGTTGACTCTTGACGTTATTGATGACGGTGGTCTGCTCGATACCGAGTTCGGGTATAAAAAACTGGGTGAAATACTGGTGGAACGAGGGGATCTGAATGAAGAACAGCTCAATACGGCTCTGCGTGCAAAAGGGAAAATAGGCACAAAGCTGGTCGATTCAGGCCTGGTCACCTCCGGTGTCATTGAGACCGCTCTGGCTGAACAGAGACATGTTCAGGATATTCGCCAGGTTCGCAAAAATACCGAAATCGCCAGCAGTATTCGTGTTCGCTCCGACAAACTCGACGCGCTCGTCAATCTGATCGGTGAATTGGTAACGGTGCAGGCTCGCTTGAGTCAGCACTCTTCTTCCCACGTCGACAGTGAACTCCTCGCCATCTCCGAAGAGGTCGAGCGCCTGACCTGGGATCTGCGCGATCAGGTTCTCAATATCCGGATGCTGCCGATCGGAACGACCTTTACCCGTTATCGTCGTCTGGTTCGTGATCTCTGTTCTGAACTCGGGAAAAATGTGGTTCTTGAGGCGGTCGGTGCCGAGACGGAACTTGATAAAACCGTCATTGACCGGCTTAGCGATCCTCTGGTTCATCTGATCCGGAACAGTGTTGATCACGGCATTGAAAAACCCGAGCAACGCCAGGCCGCCGGAAAACCGGCCGTCGGGACCGTTCGTCTTTCGGCACTGCATACCGGAGCAAATGTGACCATTACCATCTCTGATGATGGTTGCGGACTCGATCGTACGCTTTTATTGAAGCGAGGCCGGGAACTCGGTCTGATCTCTGCCGAGGTCGATCCTTCCGACCGGGATCTGTTCAATATTATCTTTACGCCGGGTTTTTCTACCACCGAAACGGTCACCAGCGTCTCCGGACGCGGGGTCGGCATGGATATTGTCAAACGCTCAGTCGAAGAGTTGCGCGGGAGTATTACCGTGCACAGCCATCCGGGATGCGGCACTGAGTTTGCGATTAAATTGCCGCTCACTCTGGCCATCATCGATGGCCTTCTGGTCAAGATTGCCGACGAGTCATATGTTTTTCCGCTCTCAGCTGTAGAAGAGTGTGTTGAACTGCATCGGGCGGATTCTGCTGCAAATGACCGTGATCTGGCCAATGTCCGCGGGGAAATTGTTCCGTATATCCGGTTGCGTGATTTCTTTACCATGCCGGACTCGGAGCGAGAGATAGAGCAGATTGTGATTGCCCAGATTGAAGGGATGCGTATCGGTTTTGTTGTCGATTACGTGATTGGTGAACATCAGACAGTAATCAAATCGCTCGGAAAGTTTTACCACGGGATCAAAGGGTTATCCGGTGCGACGATCCTCGGTAACGGGAGTGTCGCGCTGATTCTCGATCTTGCGCAAATTGCCGACAGGGCAGCCGTGCTGGAAAACAGCAGCCTGAGATAGACTCTGCGCGGTCTGGGTTTTTTTCGGGATGACTGTTATTTGCTCGACTGACATTTGCAGTTGTTGCCACTTACCGGTATGAAAGATTGATGATGCAAAAACCGTCAGAAAGAGGGCTTCCGGTCGATCTGACCGGACTGCGTATATCCGAAGGGGATTTTTCCCGTTTCAGTCAGTTGATTTACGACGTCTGCGGCATCAAAATGCCACCCCATAAACGGAGTATGCTCGAAGCGCGTCTACGCAAGCGGCTCCGTTTTCTCGGTCTCAGCTCATATGAGGCTTACCGTGATTTTTTGTTCAGTCATGACGGTATGGTCGAAGAGTTGATCAACATGATTGATGTCGTCACAACCAATAAAACCGATTTTTTTCGTGAGCCGCGGCATTTTGATTTTATGATCGAGACGGTCCTCCCGGTTTTGATCCCGGCGACCGGTGCCGGGATAGATCGTCCTCTGCGCCTCTGGAGCGCCGGTTGTTCAACCGGCGAAGAACCGTATACGATCGCGATGTTTCTCGAAGAATTTCGTTGGAATAATAAGCCGCTGAACTACAAAATCATGGGGACTGATATCTCGACACAAGTGCTCGAAAAGGCGGTGCAGGGGATTTATCATAAAGACAAGATCGAGCCTGTTCCGGACGCTTTTCGTAAAAAGTACCTGTTGAAGAGCCGGGATAAACAGAGCCCTCAGGTTAGGATTATCCCTGAAATTCGTGCGAAAACACGATTCCAGAGACTCAATTTTATGGATGAGGGGTTCAACGTCTCTGAGCCTCAGGATATTATTTTTTGTCGTAACGTCATCATTTACTTTGACCGTCAGACTCAGGAAAAATTTCTGGCTCGTCTCTGTCGCTGTCTTTTGCCCGGGGGGTATCTGTTTATGGGGCACTCCGAAACGTTAAGCGGAATGCCTTTGCCACTTCGTCAGCTCGCACCCGCAGTCTACCTTAAAAATTAAGCAGCTACCGGCGCTTTTAGGACAGCATGTATGTCAAATAAAAAAATTAAAGTACTGGTGGTCGATGATTCCGCCGTTGTTCGTCAGTCGCTAAGTGAAATCATCAACAACGAACCCGACATGATTTTGATCGGGACTGCGGCAGATCCGATTATTGCCGCGACCAAAATTGCCAAGGAACGGCCCGATGTGATCACTCTTGATGTTGAGATGCCGCGTATGGATGGTTTGACCTTCCTGCAGAAGATCATGTCACAGCACCCGATTCCGGTCGTCATTTGCTCAAGTTTGACTGAAAAGGGGGCCGCGACAACCCTCAAGGCGCTGCAACTCGGTGCGGTCGAAATCGTTAACAAGCCGCGTAGCGGTGCCCGACAGTTTTTCGAAGAGTCGAAGATCCGGATCTGTGATGCGATTCGGGCCGCATCGATAGCCAGGCTGCGCAAGCTCACCGATTTTTCTCTCAATGTTGAGCCGAAGTTGACTGCTGACGTTATTTTGTCGCGACGTCCAGTTTCGACAGAAAGTCTCGATACCACACAGAAAGTTATTGTCGTTGGCGCGTCAACCGGTGGAACCGAGGCGCTCAGGATCTTTTTGCAGGCGTTACCGTACGATGCTCCCGGTGTTATTATTGTACAGCATATGCCGGAGCACTTTACGGCCGCTTTTGCCAAACGACTGGATGGTATCTGCAAGGTCACGGTTAAAGAGGCGCAGGAGAATGATACGGTTATTCAAGGCCGGGCGTTGATCGCACCGGGCAATCAGCATATCTTGTTGAAGCGAAGTGGTGCCCGCTATTACGTTTCACTCAAAGACGGGCCATTGGTCAACCGGCACCGCCCTTCCGTCGATGTTCTGTTCCGGTCAACCGCCCGATATGTCGGCAGTAATGCCGTTGGACTGATTCTGACCGGAATGGGGGACGATGGTGCTCGCGGGATGCTCGAAATGAAGCAGGCCGGGGCGTATAATTTTGCTCAGGATGAAGCGTCCTGCGTCGTTTTCGGTATGCCGAATGAAGCGATTAAACATGGGGCTGTTGATAAAATTGTTCCGCTTGAAGCGTGTGCCAAGGCTGTTTTGCGGGCGGCTGGTGCTGTTGTTCGCTGATAACACGCTTCAGGGAAAAAGAGGAGAAGAGCATGAAACAACTGACTGACGATGAATTGATAGCAGAGTTAAAAGACCGATTCGCCTTTAATCTGAAGGCGCTTGTCGATCTTCGCGAGATGACCGCAAAGCTGGAGGTCATGAACAGCAGGCTGCAGGAGTCCGAAGCGGTTAAAGGGCATTTTCTCTCCAATATACGCAACGAGATCAATAATCCTCTCACCTCGATCATGGGTTTGTCGAGCCAGTATTTCGGCGGTAAATTTGATCCTGAAAGGTATGCAGAGGTCTCACGGATGATCTATCTTGAAGCCTTTCATCTCGATTTTCAGCTGCAGAATATTTTTATGGCGGCAGAACTCGAAGCGGGAGAGGCAGAACCGGCTTTTTCCAAAGTCGATATCAAAACGATTGTCGATCGGGTGGTTGATGCCTTTAATTATCAGATTAAAGAGAAAAATATCTCTATATCGGTTCATATGCCGGATGAATTTGTATTTCCGACCGACGCACGGATGCTCAAGCTTGTGTTGTCCAACATGCTGGCCAATGCCGCTGAATTCTGCGCGGAAAAGGGTGAAATATATATATCAGCAACGGTCGGTGCGAACGGGATGCTGCTGGAGATTTACGATAATGGCGTCGGGATCGATCCGGTAGACCAGAAGACGATTTTTGATCGATTTATGCAGCTTGATAACGGGACAACCAAAGGACACCGTGGTCATGGTCTCGGGCTGAGTATTGTTGCTGCTCTGGTTGAACTGATGGGTGGGAGCTTGACCCTTGAAAGTAAAATCGGGCATGGGTGTCGCATCTTTATTCATCTCCCTGAAACCACAACACCCGTTCAGGATTCCGCTCAGGGGGGGAATCTGTTTCTCTTTGATGATGTAGAACAGTTTTGACGGAGCCGGTATTGAGCGGTCATACAAATCAGCGAATTAACAAGACCCACTACCTCTATCCGGGGACGATCTTCACGCATCTGGAGCGGCATCTTGTCACGACGGTTCTCGGCTCCTGTATCTCGGTCTGCGTCTGGAATGAGAAGGCGAGGGTCGGGGGGATTAATCATTATCTTCTGCCGCTCTGGAATGGCGAAGGGTTACCGACACCAAAGTACGGCAATGTTGCCATCGAGCGTCTGGTTGAGAAAGTGAGCAGGCTTGCCGGTGGTGGATCCCTGATCGCAAAAGTGTTTGGCGGTGCTTCCATGTGGGCGCAGGGGAGCGGTGCCCTGGCTGTCGGGGATAGAAATGTGGAGCTCGCCTTTCGTACCCTCGAAGAGTTGAAAATCAAGGTCGTCAGTCAGGATGTTGGTGGAGGGATGGGGCGAAAGATCATCTTCGATACGCAATCCGGCACTGTTCTGCTCAAACGCAATCCGAGTGTTGCCATGCGGGCTGAAATGAACAACGGCAAGCATATCTCCTAAAGGTCAATCACTATGCTAAAGGACGACAGCACGGTCTCACAACTGATCGCCAGAGTTCCATGGTTAATTGTCCTGCTCTGGTCGATTGTTACAATTTTTATTGCTCTGTTACACGCTTATGGAAACAGACAGCTGGCCCAGAATTCTGCTCTGATTGAAGCACGTACTTTAATTAAACAAGAGGAGTTGAGTCGGTATTGGATCGCCGCTAACGGTGGTTTGTATGCCGCATCCTCTGGTAAAGGGCTCATTTCTCCGCCTGTTTCCGGTCAAGCCGGGGCTCAAGAGCTCAATAACGAAAAAAGTTTTTTTACGATCAGTCACAACGATATTACGGCGCAGATGTACCGCAGACTGGAAGACGATTACGGCTATCGGGCGCGGATGATCAGTCTCGATTCGATTCGGGCCGAAGGGGTTCCGGATCGGTGGGAGAGGGACGCATTCAAGACCCTGACCGGGGGTGAAGATTTTTTTTATGAAGTTGTATCGTTGCATGGACAAGACTCCCTCCGATTGATTCACGCAACACGATTTCAAGAAGAGTGTGTGAACTGTCATACCAGTGAATACCGGGTCGGTGAGCTGCTCGGCGCTTTCAGTCTGACTCTTCCTCTCGATTCTTACTATACGGCTCTTGGTATATACAGCTATTCGGTTCTGATCGGCTATCTTCTCCTCTGGTTGTTTGGCCTTCTGCTGACCTGTTTTGCTACCTCCTTGTTCAAACGCCTCTATCTTCGATCATGTGAACAGGGGAATCAATTGCAGTTGGCCGAGACTAATCTGCATTACCTCGCCTATTTCGACCCGGGAACCAATCTCCCTAATCGAGCCACCTTCGACGACCGACTCCGGGTAGCCATGGCGCATGCTGTCCGTCTGAATGAAAGGGTTGCCATAGCGGTCGTCAATCTTGAGAATTTCACTACGATCAGGGGGCTGTACAGTCAGGGGGTCGGCGAACAGTTGGTAAAAAAAGTTGCCGAGGTTATCGCCGGACATATTCGTCCTGATGATACCATCGCCAGGATGGGGAACGACAGACTGCTCTTGCTGCTGCCGGGACTCGTGTCGCGCGAAAACGTCGCACGGATCGTGAATAACATTAATCGGGGATTTGAAGAGTCGGTTGCTCTGGACAAAATGGAGGTTTTTGCCAAAGTCAGTTTTGGTGTTTCAATCTTCCCTGATGACGCGTCAACCTCGGAATTACTGATTTCTCAAGCCGAAACGGCCGCTTTTCGCGTGGCACAGCAGAAGATCTCGAATCTGCAGATGTTTTCGGAGGAGATGAACGCCGCTGCTCACGCCCATCTTCAGCTTGAAACCGGACTTCGCCACGGACTCAGCCGTAATGAGTTTTCTCTCTATTATCAACCGCAGATTAATGTTCCTGCCGGAAGCGTCTTTGGCGCCGAGGTATTGATTCGCTGGAATCATCCCGAACGGGGGCTGATCATGCCAGATCAGTTTATCCCTATGGCGGAAAATAATGGATCCATCGTCCCGATTGGTGAGTGGGTCATTATGGAGGCGTGTGCGCAGGTTGTGCGCTGGAAAAATTTATTTAATATCCCCTTTCGCCTCGGCGTAAATATCTCGGCTCGTCAGTTTCAGGATGTTGAGTTGGTCGACCTGATTGATCGTGTTCTCCAGAAGACAGGGATTGATCCGGCTGACCTTGAAATAGAAATTACCGAGGGGACGATTATGGAAAATGTCGACAGAGCCATCGAGACGTTGATTGATCTCAAGGTGCGGGGGGTCAAAGTAGCGATTGACGATTTCGGCACCGGCTACTCTTCTCTGAGCCAACTCAAAAAACTTCCGTTCGATCGTCTGAAAGTCGACCGCTCGTTTATTTTAGACCTCGACAGCAATCGGGACAGCCAGGTGATTATCGAAATGATCATCGATCTGGCGGCGAAACTGAACATGGAAATTATTGCTGAAGGGATCGAGACAGAACAGCAGAAAAATTTTTTAATCTCAAGAGGGTGTTATCTGATGCAGGGGTATCTATTCGCCCGGCCGATGCCGGCGGACGATTTCACCCGGTTTCTTGAGTCGTCGCAACTTTTACCCGATTCTTGCTACCAGGCTTGATTCGCAGATATTTCTGTCTTCTTGCCATTTTTCTTTGTAGAGGCGTCTGAACTGTCTGATTTGTATTTTGTTGCTGTTCAGAGCTCGAACCTAATCTGTTCTCCGGAATCAATTGACTCACTGCCGCCATAAAAAACCCGATTAAAAGTACTGTTTCAAACATCTCGCGTCTCCCCTTTTTGGTTCATACACTTTTTTCTCTCATTTCCTCTATGAATCTGATTCTCGTCTACCGATGTGTCAAAATAAGTCATGGCGGTAAAAGGTGCCGTCAGGGGAAAAAGCGGGAGAGATTTAAGTGCCGCACAACAGAGAAAACATAGAGATCAAGATTGACAATCGGTTTGTGAATCGTATACAGTATGCAGGTTTCACGCTTTTTATACCGTTCTATATCCGAACGTAAATGACTGAAAAATAGAAGAATTATTCGGGTTGAATGGACAAATAACATTTTGCAAGAAGGAGGAAATAATGATTGAAGCTTATCTTCGTCAAGAAGAAGAACGTAACGCTCAGGGGATCCCGGCCTTACCACTCACTCCCGAGCAGACCGCTTCGTTGTGTGAACTGCTGCAGAATCCGCCAGCCGGAAAAGAAGCGTTTCTGCTGCATCTTTTTACGGAGCGGATCTCTCCTGGCGTCGACCCCGCTGCTGAAGTCAAGGCTGCGTTTTTGGCTGATCTGCTCACTGGTGTCAAGAGCACACCGCTGTTTGAGAAAAAGCAGGCTGTTGCTATTCTCGGGAGTATGATTGGCGGATATAATATCCAGCCGTTGATCAAGGCTTTGGGCGATGCGGCACTGGCGGATGAAGCAGCTACTGCCCTCTCTGGTCTCACATATGTCTACGACGCTGCCCAACAGGTTATTGAACTCGCTAAAAGCAACGCTGCTGCCAAAAAGGTTGTTGAGAGTTGGGCCGCAGCACAGTGGTTCACAAACAAGCCGGTGATGCCCGAAATCATTAAGGTCAAGGTGTTCAAGGTTGAAGGTGAAATCAATACCGATGACTTCTCTCCCGCCGGGGACGCCTGGAGTCGTCCGGATATCCCTCTACATGCTCTCTCCATGGGGAAAACCCGCTTCCCCGGTGGCATCGAGGAGATTGCCAAATGGCGTGAAGCCGGGCATCAGGTCGCTTTTGTCGGCGACGTGGTCGGTACCGGCTCATCGCGTAAATCGGCTTGTAACAGCGTGTTGTGGTGTATTGGTGACGATATTCCGGCTGTGCCGAATAAACGCCGGGGTGGCGTTATTATCGGTAGTGTTATCGCTCCGATCTTCTTCAATACCGCCCAGGATTCCGGTGCGCTGCCGCTGCGTATGGATGTTACGAAGCTCGGCATGGGAGATCTGATCACGATCAATACCGCTAAAGGTGAAGTGACCAATGAAGCAGGAGAGCTGCTCACAACTTTCGATATCAAACCGAACACCGTTCCCGATGAATTCCGCGCCGGTGGGCGTATCCCTTTGATTATCGGCCGAGCTGTAACGACGAAAGCCTGTGCGTCTCTGAATCTGGGTGAACCGGAAATTTTTGCCAGGCCGGATAATCCGGTTCCGAAACCGGGACAGGGGTATACTCAGGCCCAGAAGATGGTCGGTAAAGCATGTGGCCTTGCAGGGGTTCTCCCCGGAACCGCTTGCGAACCAGCGATGACAACCGTCGGCTCTCAGGATACCACCGGTCCGATGACCGCTGACGAATTGAAGGAGCTCGCCTGTCTCAAGTTCCTTTCGCCGATGTTCATGCAGTCGTTCTGCCATACCGCAGCCTACCCGAAACCGGCCGATGTGAAGATGCACGCCAATCTGCCAAAATTTGTCTCGGATCGTGAAGGGGTTGCACTGCGCCCCGGTGATGGCGTTATTCACAGCTGGCTGAACCGTCTGTTGATTCCCGACACTGTCGGTACCGGCGGCGATTCGCACACCCGCTTTCCGATCGGCATCAGCTTTCCCGCCGGTTCCGGACTGGTCGCTTTTGCTGGCGCCCTCGGTTTTATGCCTCTCGATATGCCTGAGTCGGTTCTGGTTCGCTTTAAAGGTAAACTCAATGAAGGGATTACCCTGCGTGACGCGGTGAATGCCATCCCTTACTGGGCGATCAAGCAGGGGCATCTGACCGTGCCGAAAAAGAACAAGATCAATATCTTCAATGGGCGGATTCTGGAGATGGAAGGTCTGCCTGATCTTTCGGTTGAGCAGGCATTCGAATTGACTGACGCTGCTGCAGAGCGGAGCGCTGCGGCCGGCTGCATCCAGCTCTCCGAAGAATCGGTCTGTACCTACTTGCGCTCCAATGTTGCATTGATGAAAAAGATGATCGAAGAAGGGTATCAACATCCTGGTACCCTGCAGAAACGGATCGATGCTGTTAACGACTGGCTGAAGAAACCGCAACTCATCAAGGCTGATGCCAATGCTGAGTATGCAGCTGTGATCGAGATCGATCTGGCTGAAATCACCGAGCCGATACTCGCTTGCCCGAACGATCCGGACGATGTCAAGCTCCTCTCTGAAGTTCAGGGGACGCCGATTCAGGATATATTCCTCGGTTCCTGCATGACCAATATCGGGCACTTCCGCGCTGCCGCCGCAATCTGGCGTGGGCAGAAGTTTAATCCGAATGTACGGACCTGGATCTGTCCGCCGACCCGCATGGATCAGGCGAAACTCAAGGAAGAGGCGGTTTTCTCGGTTTACAGTGCCATGGGGGCACGAATTGAGATTGCCGGTTGTTCGCTCTGCATGGGGAATCAGGCCCGCGTCCCCGACGGCGTCAACATGTTTTCCACTTCGACCCGTAACTTTGATGACCGGATCGGAAACGGCGCCAAGGTCTATCTCGGTAGTGCCGAACTCGGTGCAGTGACCGCTAATATGGGTAAACTTCCGACTCCGGCCGAGTATCTTGCGGCTTACAAGGAGAAGGTCGCACCGAATAAAGATTCGATTTATCAGTATCTGCAGTTTGATGAGATGGATGGTTACAAGTAAGTATTTACTCGTGCCTGTATGACTCAAACGCCTCCATCGATTTACGATGGGGGCGTTTTTATTAAAATAAAGATAGTCAAATTATACAAATCCTGCTTTCATACAACTGTTCTTGAACTGTTTTACTTTTGATTGTATCCAAAACTTGATGCTTGCCAAGAAACATCACAGCAATATGACCGGCAAAGGAGTTTGGTTTGGCTCAGGAAAATATATTTTTTTTATCGATCAGAGACGTCTGCAAAAGAGAGATGATTACCTGTTCGCCATCCAAAAGACTGATCGCCGCAGCCGAGTTGATGCGGCAAAAAAATATTAGTAGTCTGATTGTCTGCAAGCACGGTTTCCCTATCGGTATCGTTACGGATCGTGATCTTCGTAACAAGGTTGTCTGCCGCGGGATCAACCCTGCTGAGCTGTTTGTCAGCGATGTCATGCATGCGCCGCTGATTACCATCACCGAAAATAATTTTGTGTTTGAGGCTCTCTACCTGATGTCGAGTCATCGCATTCACCGGGTGGTTGTGGTTGATGCTGCCGGTAAGCTCTCCGGGATTATCACTAATTCGGATATATTGCGTTTGCAGACCAGGTCACCTCAACAGCTGCTGTTTGAAATTGAAAAAGCGACGACGATCGATGACCTGAAACGACTGCACGAACAGGTTCAGTCGCTGGTTGTTCATCTGATCGGAACCGGTGTCCGTACGCCGGAGCTGGTTCGATTGATTTCACATCTCAACGACCGCATATTGATTCGCCTTATCGATCAGATCAAGTCCGAACGTTATCCGGATTTAACCGAAAATTTTGCTTTTATCGTTCTGGGGAGTGAAGGACGGCAGGAACAGACACTGACGACCGATCAGGACAATGCGATAATCTATGCTGACGATCTGACGGCCGATGAGCTGGCGCAATTAGAGGCATTTTCCCATGATCTGATCGATTCACTCATTGCAATCGGGGTGCCGCCATGTCCCGGCGGGATTATGGCTAAAAACGACTTCTGGCGCCGGAGCTTAAACGGCTGGAAAGATGTCCTCGACGCTTGGCTATCGAATGCCGCCCCCCAAAACATCATGAACGGGAGCATGTTTTTTGATTTGCGAACTCTGTACGGGGATACGGATCTCGAAAAAGAGATTAAACAACATATCGCTGCCCACCTGAGCAACGATTCGTCCTTTTTGGCCCGAACCGCTAAAAACGTCCTCCGTTTCAAAACCCCTGTCGGACTGTTCGGACGATTTAAACTTGAAAAAGAGGGGATCCATCGTGGCAAGATGGATATCAAACGGGCGGGAATTTTTGCGATCACAGAAGGGGTCAAAGTTCTTGCCCTGGAGTCAGGTCACCTCGATGGCGGTACGCATGAACATATCAACAATCTGGTGAAATCCGGAATTTTGAGTCGCGACCTCTCTGAAGATATTGAGGCGAGCTTTATTTTTCTCGTCAGCCTGCGCTTGCGCGGTCAGGTTTTATCAATCGGTGCGGGGGAAGAACCGAGTAATTTTATCAGTCTGGAACAGCTTAACCGTATGGAGCAAGGGCGGCTGCGTCTCGCTTTTGAAGCAGTCAGATCTTTTCAGGAGTTTCTGGAGTTGCACTTTCAACTCGCTTTCGTTAATTGATGCTGTTTCAGGCTTCTGGCAGATCGATCGGCAGGGAGAAATGAAATGCGGCCCCCTCTCCCGGGTGGCTGTCGATCCAGATGATTCCGCCATGGGCTTCGATAATTGTTTTACAGATGGTCAAACCGAGCCCCAGCCCACGGACGGCGGTGTTCGAGGTATCGGCGCGATAGAATTTATTAAAGGCCTGATTGATCTGTTCGGGTGTCATCCCGACCCCTTCATCTTTGACGGTAACCACTAGTATCTGGTTGTCCATCTCCCCTTTGATCCGTATTGTTCCCCCTTTTGGCGAGTATTTGACGGCGTTGCTGAGCAGGTTGTCAAAAACTCTGTGAATCATATTCCGGTCGACATTCAGATTCAGGCAAATATCAGGACAATCGACAACAAAGGAGTGTATCGGGCTTTCCCGGCGGTGATGATTGACGATTTCATGCACCATCGCAACCATTTCGCATGGGGTCCGTTCGAGTATCAGTTTTCGACCGGTCTCGGCCCGGCCAACGTCGAGCAGATCATTCGTTATCTGCTCCAGAGCTGTACTGCGATCGAGAATGTAGCCGAGATACTCATGTTGTTGTTCCGGAGTGATCCCGGTCGACAATTCTGGGTTGTGCATCAGTTCAGCGTACCCTTGAATTGTGGCCAGAGGGGTGCGCAGCTCGTGTGCGGCAATAGCGATAAACTCGCTTTTCATCTGATCGAGTTCACGCAGGCGGGTTACATCGTGCAGGATGGTAATGATTCCGTTTCGGCCAATTTTTTGATGATGCACGTAAGATTTACGTGCCTGGACGATACGATGCTCCATTTCATGAGTCGTCGGTATGGAGAATTCAATCTCGGTATCACTGTTTTTTATAAGATTTTGTAACTGTCCGGAAAAGGCGCGTCCTTTTGTCGCCTCATCGAGCATCATTCCGCAAACCTGTTTAAAATTGATCCCCAGAAGTTTTTCCGCGGCCTCATTAACAAGAACAATTTTTTGATCAAGATCCGTAACAATCAGCCCCTCGGCAACGGATCGAAGTATGGCGTTGGTATTGTCTCGCCCATCTTCGGCGTCGTGAATCGATTTTTGCAGGGCCAGGCCGGTATGATAACGTTCGATTCCGACTGCGATCATATCGGCAACAGAGGCGATAGAGTATTGGACATATTCGGTGAGCGGTTGTTGAGAGAAGAGGGCAACGACGCCGACAGTTCGATTATTAATGACCAGTGGATACCCGGCAAAGCCGGCGATTCTATCTTTTTTAATCCACTCCTGGTCTCTAAACTGAGGGTCACCTGCCACCTGATTGGTCAGGACCGGTTTGCGTTCACTGGCGATGAGTCCGATCTTCGATTGGCCAAATTTTTTAAAACGGTGGGTGCTTTCCTTGATTCGTGTGAACAGGCCTGCGCTGGCGCGCAGTTCCAGCAGATCCGGCTCGGTTTCATCTGTCACCCAGATTCGCGCGAAAGCCGTTTCTGTCTGTTTGAGCAGGCTTTCACAACAGTGTTGCAAGGCCTTCTCTAATGACGTTTCAGTTGTCAGCGCCCGGCCGATCTCTGCGGCCAGAGAGGCGAGGCGTGCGCGTTCGGACAGCTCCTTTTCATTCTTACGCCGGATCACAATGATATTCAGAAGCAGGGAGATACATAAACTCAGTAAGACGATAAAAGCCAAGCCGGTCCAGAGCTGCCATTTATAGAGCTGATAAGTGGAGGAGGGGAGGTTGATAATGAGACTGTTGTCGGGGAGCTTATCGTGAGAAATCCCGAAGCGTGTAAGCTCGTTATTATCGAACATAAAACGATTGGCGTCGCTGATTTTAACCGGAATTGTCCCGACGTCAACTCCCGCTAGAATCTGTAATCCGAGTTTTGCCGCTTCTTTCCCCTGCGTTTCAGCGTTGATGAGTCGGCCGCCGACGATGCCGTTGCCGAGGAAAAAATCCCAGAAACCGTAGACTGGCACAGGGCTGTTCCCCCTGATTTTCCGGGCCGTCTCAGCAAAGTCGAGTATTTTTTCTCCATCACTGATGGTTCCGGTGAGAAAAATAACCTGACCGGAAACCAGTGTCTGGAGTCTGTTCTTAAGTTCTGGCAGAGTCTGATCGTTCCAGAAGACCACATCGACTTTTTTCTCCAGATCTTCTGTCACCTTTTTCAGGGAAAGAAGATTCATCCTGCCGGTATCCGTCTCTGTTTCGCCGATAAAGACCAGTTCCCGCGTGTCCGGGTGCAGCTCAATGGCGAGTGAGATCGTTTTAGCAAATGCCGGTATTTCGGCGATCCCTGTAATGCTGCTGATCCCGGTTAGCATATCGGGAGTAAAGCCGTTAACACCGCAAAAGACGATCGGCGTCGCTCTGAATAAATCGTCACGGTGGCGCAGTGCGAAATTGAAAGCGTCGTTGTCTGAAGTGAAGACCAGTTTGAAATGCCGCCCTTTGAGTTTTTTGACCAGTACCCCCTCGATATAACTGTCGTGATACCACGCCGCCTGGTTTCTTTTCAGATCGAGATATTCAACTTGCATAGAGAGTTCGGGGCGATTCTTCAAGAGCTGCGCCTGCAGTGCTTTATTAATGTCGGCGGTCCAGGACAGACCCGGATGATAGGAGTGGAGAATAAGAACATCTTCACTGTTGTCGGCCGCACCGGCAAAAGTTGTAAAAAAGGAGCTGCACAGAATAAAAAAGAGCAGAAAGTAAAGAGAAAAAGAGAGATCCCTGATTATTTGATAACATGTCATGATGGTCATTTCCACTCAAGTCGTGAAAAGTCGTAATGATTATGTACCCGGTTCAATCCTGGGTTGCCAAAAAGTGGCGACAAGTGACAACGTTGGATACAGGAGGTAGCGCGTACGCCTTAATTGAAATGCTGAACCATTACGTAAGTTCAAGACATTTGGTTATGACATCTTTATACTCGAAGAGAGCTGCTGATATCGATTCAGCGTCACGGAACTATAAAACCACGTTGTGCGTTTCAGTTCAAGACAGTCGTTGAGCAGGAGTTTGGCATGAGCAATGGTCGGCCTGAAATATCGCCTCTTTTCATCAGTCAATTCGAAGTCGATGCGTCGAGTCCGTTTGAACGTCATCTGAATCGACTTGAAGTCGAAATCGGGCGGGAGGATTACAGTCAGCTCATGCGGGTTGAAAAACTCCCGGCCCCCCTTTCTGAAGAGCAGTTTGCGTCGATGATCGAGACGACTGAGCTGCTGTTGAAATCGACCCAAAATATCTATAATCGTGACCTTTTGCTTCATCTCGGCGCGCGCATCTACCTCGAACCCTTGACCTATAACGTCTATTATCGTCTGCCGGACTCATCCCTTCGTTTTGTTCCGGCCTGGCGAGACGCAATTCTTGAGACGTTTTTTGAGCCGCTGCCTGTTGCGCCGACCGGTTGGCACAGTTGCCGCAGTGCTCTGCCTGGATTTGAATGCCGTTTTCTGCCGGATGCGGCCGGTGGCGTTCTGCTATTTCGTCATCAGAATCAAAATATTTCCCGGCAGCGACCTCTTGTTACCGCCAGTCACGGCCCATACGATCCGCATACGCTGGAAGTGGCTCTCTATTTTCTGCGAGCAGGCAAGGGGGGCGCCGCAATTGTTAACCTCGGATTTGCCGGGCGCGAGCCTCTATCCGACTCCTCGCTGAAATCTCTCACCGCCTGGGGTGTGCCGTTGAATCCGAGTAATATTGATGTTATTTATCCTTACACCGATGCGCATGGGCACCCCAACTGTTACAAACTTGAGGAGCAGCTCCCCCGGTTTATCGACCTGCTTGAACTTGAGCGGCCGCAGCTGGTGATCGATCTGCACGGCTGTGTTGGCACCTCGGCTACAGATGAAACTGTTATTGTCGGATTGGGAGGGTTGCCGCCATTTCATCAGCCTGAAGATTTTGGTACATATATGCAGAAGGAGATGGTTCATCACCTCTCTCCTGACGAGCTTTTGCGACAGGGACTCGATCTGATCCGGGAATTATCACCGCAGATTTATACGCAATTCTGTTCTTCTGCGCATTGTGGTTATAATTTTACTCTACTCGGTCGGATGCAGATGCTCGGCAATCGAATCGATCCGCATAAAGATGTTGCCAGTCTGACAAAAGGAGAGGAACGATCTTATCTGCCGGGTGAAAATATTCGCTGGATCCCCGGTGCCGGAGCCAACGCCCTGCAGCGTCTGGCCATGCGTAAGGTCAATCCCGAAGCGATCTGCCTGCATGTCGAAATCCCGACCACGGTGCGTCGCAAAATGGTTCTGAAGCTGCATACCCTCGAATTTGAATCGTCCCTCGATGCGAGCGGATTGTAATGCAACTTTTCGGTTTTTTATTTGACTCAACCCGAACTCTAATTATTAAAAATAGTTCCAACTTGTGCGTAGCATTGGGGGGGGGCGAAGTCGACAAACAGGGTCAAGATTGATCAGAGAAAGGAGCGCGCACCGACATAGGTGCGATTAAAATAGGGGGTGTCGAGCCGCGCAATCCTGACATTTTTGCCGGTTCGCGGGGCGTGTATAAACTGACCCTTACCGATATAGATGCCGACATGCGAGACGCGCTTTCCACCTCCGGTTGCAAAAAAGACCAGATCCCCTTTCCGTAGCTCTGATTTTTTGATTTCCCGGCCCGTTTTAAACTGGGCTCTTGAGTTGCGCTGCATGTTCAGGCCGTTAAGACGATAACAGACCATGGTCAGACCGCTGCAGTCGAAGCCGGTCTCACTGTCTGCCCCTCCCCAGCGATACGGTACGCCGATAAAACTTTTAGCGGTGCGGATCAACTCTTCGCGCAGATCGCCCCGGCCACTTTTTGAAATCCTTGCCGCTGCGTACGCTTCCGGGATAACGATGAAGAAGCTGTCAATCAACTGCTGTTGCTGCATCGCTTCAGCTTCACGTCTGGCCGCGGCGTAGGTTGGATGATTCCCGAAACGAACTTTATAGAGGCCCGATTCATCCCGAAAATAGTAGGCATCAATACCACGAAGCGCAAGCTCCTGCTCAAGCATGACCGCGTTATTGAGATGAGTAAAGGCTCCGACCTGAACTGAGTGCCCCATTTTTTCCAAACGCGAAGCGGCAGGCGCGTCAGCAATCAGCGCCGCGATCGGATCATGTCCCGGTGCGACTGCGGGTCTGTGGGACGATTGCGAAGAACACCCCGCAAAACCCGAGAGAGCAAGGAAAAGGAGAATAACGGTGCCCGATAGAAAGAAGAGTCTGGACGTCATTTATCTCGTTCACAGCAGGTTAATATTAAAATCTGTCATTCACGGATAATTCTATCAAAGGATCCATGGCATTAACGTTCGATTCCCGATCCCTCGGGAATGACAACTTTTCTCTGTTGTGCTGGATCAATATCGAAATTATTTCCCAATCCCCCCCATGATGCCGCGAATCGCTGCCGGAATATCGGCTGGCATCAAAACGATTTTTGCATTGTTCGAGGTTGAAACGTCCTTGATTGCGTCGATGTAACGCTCGCCGAGGATATAGACGACCGGCATTTCGTTCCCCTGAATCGCTTCGGTCACTTTCTGAATGGCGCGCTGACTCGCTTCGGCCAGAAGTACCTTGGCCTGGGCGTCGCGCCGTGAAGCTTCGAGTCGTCCGTCCGCTTCGAGGATCGCTGCCGATTTTTCCCCTTCGGCCCGGGTCACGGTCGCCCGACGGCCCCGTTCGGCGGCAGCTTGTTCTTCCATCGCCTTCTGCATGGTCTGTGACGGGTTGATATCCTGAATCTCGACGGTTTTCAACATGATCCCCCAGTCGGAGATATCGTCGGAGATGGCGGTCTTGAGTTTGGCTTTGATCATGTCGCGCGACGAGAGGGCGTCATCGAGATCCATTTCACCGACGATCGAGCGGAGCGAGGTCTGTACCAGAGTCTGGATGGCCGGGATGTAGTCGACCACGCCATAGACAGCTTTTTCCGGTGCGACGATATTGATATAGGCGACGGCGTTGGCGATGATCACGGCATTATCCCGGGTGATGACCTCTTGCGAGGGGATATCGAGCACAATATCTTTGGTCGTCACCTTGTAGGCGACGGTGTCGATGTAGGGGATGATAATGCTCAGTCCGGGATTTAAGGTTTTGTTGTATTTGCCGAGACGCTGCACAATATGCTTGCTCCCCTGTGGAACAATCCGGATGCCGAGAAAAATTGTAACGATCACCATAACCATAAAAATGACAACAATAATCAGACCTTCCATAATAATTCTCCTTGAAATTTAAATATTAGACACGGTTCAGTTTCGTTTTTCGACAATCAGGGTGTTGCCGGAGACGTCACGAACAAAGACTCTGTCACCGGCAACCACTGCCTGCTCACAAATAAAGGCCCATTCGTCAGAGCCGAGCAGGGGGGTCGAGAAACGAACCACTCCCCGCACCCCCTCAACCGGCGTCCGGATGACGAGTCCGCTTTCACCGAGAGCTGCTTCTCGCGAGAGGCCTGCTTTGGTTTTATCGACCATGCGCGGTTTAAGAAAGCGAAACCAGAGAAAGGTGAAGCTGATTGAGGCGAGAGCCCAGAGAAACAGCTGCCAGTTCAAGGAGATGCCTGGTGCAACAAGGAGGATGAGGCCAACCAGAATGGCACCGAGTCCAAACCAGAAGATCGTAAAGCTCGGGATCAAGAGTTCGGAGATAATCAGCAGCATACCGAAGGCAAGCCAGTGCCAGTAAAGAAATGAAAATTCCATGCGTCAACCCCCAATAAAAATGTTGTTTTGATTGTAACTGTTCAGCACATATATTACGGCATGAGATCTACAG
>JACUTX010000014.1 GCA_014859615.1 Desulfuromonadales bacterium
GTCAGGCTCCGGGCGCATAATTATTTGTTAGTAATCAACGAACATGTCTATTTATGCAGGTCATTCCCGAAACGATTTTGATCGGGAATCCAGCTTTTTAGCGATTGCAAGCAGGATCTTAAGCTTTTCCCGGATGACAGCTTTTGTGACGAATTAATGTAAAGCATTTACAGCCGGCTCATAATCGACGAGAGGTTTTAAATATGGCCAAGTTTTCATGGGAAGGTAAAACCAGAACCGGCAAAGTCCAGAAAGGTGTGATGGAAGCACCTAATGAGAATGCGGTGATGAACCATCTCCGCTCTCAGGGGGTGATGCCTTCCAGCGTGAAAGCGGCCGGTTCAGGGCTCAATATGGAGATTAACATCTCTTTTATGCAGCCGAAGGTCACCACCAAAGATATCGTTATCTTTACCCGGCAGTTTTCAACCATGATCGATGCGGGTCTGCCTCTGGTGCAGTGCCTCGATATTTTGTCGCGTCAGCAGGATAACAAAACCTTTCGCAAGGTTCTGACCGAAATCAAGGAGTCGGTCGAATCCGGCTCCACCTTTGCCGATGCGTTGAAAAAGCATCCGAAGATATTTGATGACCTGTTTGTAAACCTGGTCGCGGCGGGTGAAATCGGCGGTATTCTCGATACCATACTCAACCGGCTTGCAGCCTATATTGAAAAAGCGATGAAGCTCAAAAAACAGGTTAAAAGTGCCATGACCTACCCGACCACGATCATCGGCGTCGCTTTTATGGTTATCTCCGTTATCCTCGTCTTCGTTATCCCCCAGTTTCAAAGCATGTTCGAAGATTTTGGCGGCACACTGCCGATGCCGACCCAGGTCGTTATTAATATTAGTGATTTTATTCAGGGGTATATCCTGCATATCATTGTCGGGACGGTC
Organism: Desulfuromonadales bacterium; assembly: GCA_014859615.1. Taxonomy (GTDB): domain Bacteria; phylum Desulfobacterota; class Desulfuromonadia; order Desulfuromonadales; family UBA2294; genus Kmv16. The sequence goes on from JACUTX010000014.1 coordinate 900, forward strand.
CTCTTTGTTGTCGGTTACAAGCGGTTTTATGCCTCAAAAAGAGGACGGGAGATTCTTGACGATCTTTACCTGAAGGCGCCGGTGTTCGGTGAACTGATCCGCAAGGTCTCCGTCGCCAAGTTTACCCGCACCCTCGGTACTATGATCTCCAGTGGTGTGCCGATTCTCGATGGTCTCGATATCGTCGCCAAAACTGCTGGCAACAAGACCGTCGAAAAAGCGATCTACCGGGTCCGCCAGAGTATCAGTGAAGGGAAAACCATCGCCGAACCGCTGGAAAAATCCGGCGTTTTCCCGCCGATGGTCTGTCAGATGATTGCTGTCGGCGAGCAGGCTGGCGCTCTCGATACCATGCTGAATAAAATTGCTGATTTTTATGATGACGAAGTCGATGATGCCGTCGCTAACCTCACCGCGATGATGGAACCGCTCTTGATGGCGTTTCTCGGTGTCACTGTCGGGGGGTTGGTTATCGCCATGTATCTGCCGATCTTCAAACTCGCCGGAAGCGTTTAGAGCCATTGCCTGAACAGACGGAGCATTTTACAGGAACCGATAAACAGCAAGCGATCCGTCGCCGTCTGGCCTGGTTTTTATTATCGCGTCTCAGTGTCGCCACCCTGTTTCTCGGCGGGACCATCGCCTATCAATTGCGGGTCGGCCCGATCGGAAGCCCGGAGCTCCCCTTTTTGTACGGGATGGTCGGGTTCACCTATCTGCAATCCGGAGTGTCGGCTTTTTTTCTGCAAAAGACCAGGCGTCTTGTTTTTCTCGCCCAGACCATTGTCGGCTACGATCTGCTTCTTGCCACATTTCTGATCTATCTCACTGGCAGCTTCGCCAGTCACTTTTCTTTTCTTTATCTGCTGATAATATTCAGTGCCAGTCTGTTTTTGCGCCGCAGAGCGATCCTTCTGGTCGGTTCGGCGGCAGCGATTCTTTACGGCGGTCTGCTCGATCTGCAGTATTATCAAAAGCTTCCGTTGCTCTCCGGCCTGATCTATCCAAAAAGTCTGGACGGGATCGAGGTCTTTTATGCGATCTCTTTGCATGTCTCTGCTTTTTTTCTGACCGCACTGCTCTGCTCGATCCTGGTCGAAAACCGTCTAAAAAGTGAACGGGCGCTGGAAAAAAAGGCGATCGACTTCGAAGAGCTGGAGCTGCTGAACAGAGCGATCCTTGCCAATATCAACAGCGGTCTGATGCTGATCAATGCCAAAGGGCGCATCCGTTCTTTTAATAAAGCGGCAGAGCATGTGACCGGATACTCTTTTTATGATCTTTACGATCGCGATGTGCGTGATATTTTTCCAAATTTTGATCTTTTTGATCTGACCGGGTTTAACCCGATTCTCCGGGGACAAGCCGAGTTTCAGTATCCGTCCGGTAAAAATCTGACTCTTGGTTACTCGACTACGCAAGTTATGGACGCTGAGAATCGTGATCTCGGTCTGCTGGTTATTTTTCAGGATTTGACTGAAACGATCGAATTGGATCGCCGTCTGCGGCGTGCCGATCAACAGGCTGCTGTCGGGCGCCTTGCGTCCGGCATGGCCCATGAAATACGTAATCCGCTCGCGGCGATCAGCGGCTCTGTCCAGCTTTTACTTGAGGGGGAAGATCTCTGTGCGGATGATCGCCGGTTGATGCAGATTGTCGTGAATGAAGCCGATCGATTGAGTCAGTTGCTGACTGATTTTTTGTCATTTGCCAAGCCGGCGAAGCCGCAACAGTCATCGTTCGATATTGCCGAGCTGTGTGATCAGGTGGCGGATATGCTGCGGGTCGACCGTCGGTTTGAATCGATTGATATTTTGCGCGAGTACGAATCAGGCGTTTTGATCTGGGCCGATCGCAAGCAGTTGAAGCAGGTTCTGCTTGATCTCGCGATTAATGCTGCCGAGGCGATGAATGGCGTCGGTCAATTGATCATCAGCTTTAATTCTGCGACCTCGACTCTCATTGTGGAAGATTCGGGTGCCGGGATCGATGCCGCTATCGCCCCCCGGATTTTTGAACCTTTTTTTACCACCAAACAGACCGGAACCGGCCTCGGTCTGGCAACGGTTCATACGATTGTGACCGCGCACGCCGGGTTTATCGATGTTTCATCCGGCCGCTACGGGGGTGCAAAATTTATGGTAACCTTACCGCAGCAAAAAGAACAGGGTTTTGCCCTGTTCGGAGCCGATTCAATAGCCGCCGCAGTTAAAAATGATAAATTGTAATGGAGGCGCTGTGAAACAGAATAATTATCGGATTCTGGTGGTTGATGATGAAGTGAGTATGCGCGATGTATTGAGCATTATGCTGCATCGTGAGGGGTATCATGTTGATGCGGCTGCCGATGGTGCCCAGGCGGTGAAACAGCTGCAGGAGAACCGCTATGATCTGGTCATCAGCGATGTGCAGATGCCGCGGATGGACGGATTACAGCTGCTGCAGCATCTGCGCGAGCGTTCACCCGATACGGTGGTGATTATGATTACCGCCTTTTCGAGCACCGAACAGGCGGTGGAGGCGATGAAGCAGGGCGCTTACGACTACATCATCAAACCGTTTAAAAATGAAGAGATTCGCATCGTCATTAAAAACGCGCTGGAGCGCAAGATGTTGCGGGAGGAGAATCTTCAGCTGAAAAAAGAGCTGGAGAAACGTTACTCCTTTGCCGGTCTGATCGGCAAAAGCAAGCCGATGCAGGTAGTCTATACTCTGGTCGAAAAAGTTGCCGATAGCCGGGTCAATGTGCTGGTGACCGGTGAGAGCGGTACCGGCAAGGAGTTGGTCGCCCGGGCGATTCATTACCAGGGGGAGCGTAAAGGGGAGCCGTTTATCCCGATCAATTGTGGAGCGATTCCGGAAAATCTGCTCGAGAGCGAACTGTTTGGCCACGAGAAGGGCTCTTTTACCGGTGCCATACGCCAGAAAGAGGGGCTGATCGAATCCGCCAGCGGCGGCACGCTCTTTCTCGATGAGATCGGCGAACTCCCGGCGATGATGCAGGTAAAACTGTTGCGCGTTTTGCAGGAGCGCGAAATCAGACGGGTCGGCGGCACGCGGAATATTCCGGTCGATATCCGCCTGATTGCGGCGACCAACAAAGACCTGGAAGCAGAGGTTGCGCAAGGGAAATTTCGCGAAGATCTCTACTATCGCCTCAACGTGGTCCCGGTGCATATTCCGCCGCTGCGTGAACGACGCGAGGATATCCCGCTTTTGATTGAACACTTTATCGCCCAGACGGCCGGTGAAGTGAAGATGCAGGTCAGCGACGGGGCGATGCGACGGCTGCTCGATTACGCCTGGCCCGGCAATGTACGCGAGCTCGAAAATATTATTGAACGCTGCCTGGTTCTCGGCGGGGGCGACGAACTCGACGAGTCGGCTCTCCCGACGCAGATGACTTCTCCCACAGCCTTATCGACCGGTTTTATCGAAACGCTCCCTGATGAAGGGTTTAATCTCGATGCTTATCTCGGCGGGATCGAAAAAGAGGTTTTACTCAAGGCGCTCGAAAAATCGGTCGGTGTCCGTAAGCGAGCAGCCGAGTATCTCGGTATTACCTTCCGTTCCATCCGCTACCGTCTCGCCAAGTTTGACCTGGGCGAAGATGATGAGGGCTAGCGGCTTGAGTGAACGCAGTGAACGGGCGAGAGAAGCTTTCAGGTTGTCATTCCCGAAACGATTTTTGATCGGGAATCCAGTTTAAAGGCTTGAAATGCTGGATCCCCGATAAAAGCATTCGGGGATGACCTCTTTTTACCGATGAGTTCTGTCTTTACAGATTTTCATCAGATTCTGATCGCGGCTAAAATTGCTTAAGGGTTGGTTTTAAATCAAAGTCTTTATTGGCCGCGGATGCAATCTGATCAAATCTGATAGGTCAAAGGCAAGGCGTCTCTCGCAGAAGAGAATCAAAGGCTGTATTTGGCTGTTGTCCTTGGCGTCTATCTGTTTTCGATGATGTAGCTCGGCTCATCCTGGCCGTCAACCCAGACCGCCAGTAAATAGCAGACGTCGTGCTCATCAACATAGTAACGAACATGCAGTCGTCTATAGGCGATATCCTTAATTGCAAGGTGGAATTCCTGTTCAACTCCCCCCAGCGTTTTTCTCTTAACAGGCCAAGCCCTGGGATGTTCTGCCATAACGTCCAATATGGTTGTTATGGCAGACGGTAATGCAAGGTAGGCGGCGGGACTTTTACTTTGCAAGTTTTCTCTGACAGCCGAAAAAGCGGCAAGGAAGGTTGTCGTACGCAGAATCCGGTTATATTTTTTGGCCATTATGAGCTCTTTTTGTTCGAGCGTTCAGCGCTCCTGACCATTTGCTCTCCGGCTCTTCTATCTTCATCGATTGTCTGCAGCAGATCGTCAATCGGAGCGAAGCGGCTATTCTTGATGTCCTCCAATGATTGCAGGGTCATAATGTCTGCGTTTCGCTCAAGGTGATCATCGTTGATGAGTTTTTTCCCGCCAGATTTATAAAATGCCTGGGGTGTCATATTGTGAATACGACAATATTCACTGACGTTATGCATCTCTGTATCGTCAAGGGTGATATTGATCTGATTACGTTTTGACATAGATCCTCCCGCCTAGGTATTATAGAAATGCTAGCATGGGCAAAGGTAGAATGCAAGGTGTCTCATACGAACCGCGAAGACGAAAAAGAATCAAAAGGATAATTGGCCGCAGATGCAATCTGATCAAATCTGATAGTCAAGTCTGCCTCACGCAAAGTCGCAAAGATCGCAAAGGGGATCAAAATCGGAATTCCAGGTTAGACCTTCAACCAGTGATATAAATGTTTTTCTTGGCGTCTTTGCGGCTTGAGTGAACGCAGTGAACGGGCGAGAGAAGCTTGTAGGTTGTCATTCCCGAAGCGATTTTTGATCGGGAATCCAGTTTAAAGGCTTGAAATGCTGGATCCCCGATAAAAGCATTCGGGGATGACCTCTTTTTACCGATGAGTTCTGTCTTTACAGATTTTCATCAGATTCTGATCGCGGCTAAAATTGCTTAAGGGTTGGTTTTAAATCAAAGTCTTTATTGGCTGCGGATGCAATCTGATCAGATCTGATAGATCAAAAACTCGAGGCTTTTGTTATAGGCTAAAAACAAGAGCTAAAGGTTTGTGCTCTAAGCTTTATCAGATGTTATCAGACCTTATCCGCGGCTAATCGTTTGTTTCTTTTTCTTTAAAATCAGGTCAGAATCAGTCTCTCTCTGTTTGCTGATACAGACTGACCCGATCTGGCAGGATTGATCGTTGTAGTTACATTTTGCGCCGCTTGTTCAGACAAAAATTGTCACCGTGCGCCGATCTCAACCGCGATCGGTTTTTGTTGCCAAATCATAAACCGCCACTTTCTGTCGTTTTATACTGGAATAACTCTGTTTTTAGTTTTGGCATGTCGCTTGCTAGTAAACTAAGCAAGATATATTTTAAGAGCGTTTATTTAAAAAGCGTTCGTTAACAAAAGCCGGCTTTTGCCGACTCATCGTAAAAGGAGAATCAACATGTTGAAGAATCTCAGAAAATCCGAAAAGGGTTTTACCCTGATCGAGCTGCTGATCGTTGTCGCGATCATCGGTATCCTGGCCGCTATCGCCATCCCGCAGTTCTCGGCTTACCGTATCCGTGCCTTTAACGGCGCTGCTGGCGCCGACATCAAAAACGCCCGCACCGCACAAGAAGCCCTCTTTGCCGATTTTCAGACCTATGGCATGAGCGAGTCACCGGTACTGTTGGGTAACGTTACGGGTGACAGTGGTGTTCCAGCCGACCCGACGGTAGGTCCGATTGCGGCTTCGACTCCGACCAATGCGGGTCTGGCGTTGACCGGACCGCGTAATAATCCGGATAGCACCGGTGCTATGGTTCCGGTTGGTGTCGGTTCTGGTTTGTCGAACGGCGTTGCATTTATTTCTTCTACTATAATCCCAACCAGTACGACGCAGCTCGGATCCGCGACCTTTATCATGGAGACCAAGCACACTCAGGGTAGTCGCGTTTTCGTCACCGAGACCGAAGGGACCGCGATTTTTTATGTTGAGAATGCGCAATGGGCAGGGTTTGCACTGGAAGATTCTGCTGACGGTCCGGCTACTGCCTATGCTTTTGTTAGTAGCGAGCCGACCACTGCTCCAGATGTGACTGACATCATGTCCGGTGGTGGAGTGCCGAATGCTAACTGGGCTGCTCTGTAAGCTGAAGCAGTTTCGGGTTCCATCTGGGGTCGGGTATTTACCCGGCCCCAGTTTTTTTATGTGGCTTGCTTCATTGAGCGCGGTTGCATATAATCATCCCCTCGTTAATCCACGGGCGAAAGGTCTCTTGGCATGATCCGAATCGACGGCGTTAGTAAATCGTTTCTTGAGGGGGTGCGCCGGCAGCGGGTGCAGGCCCTTTCTGAGCTTTCTCTGGCGATTGGCGAGGGAGAGGTATTCGGGTTCCTCGGGCCCAACGGCGCCGGTAAGTCGACCACCATCAAGCTGTTGCTTAATTTGATTCGTCCAGATTGCGGTACGGCAACCATCGCGGGCGGCGATGTTGCCGACCCTGCGGTCCGTCGTCGTATCGGTTTTCTCCCGGAAAACCCCTATTTTTATGATCATTTGAGCGCCGATGAGCTGCTCTGGTTTGGTGGCAAGACCTGCGGCATGACACCATCGGCGATCGACGCACGTAGCGAGCTTTTGTTGCACCGGGTCGATCTTTTGGCTGCTCGTGGGCGTAGTTTGCGTACTTACTCCAAAGGTATGCTGCAGCGGGCTGGCCTCGCTCTGGCACTGATTCACGATCCTGATGTGGTGATTCTCGATGAGCCGATGAGCGGTCTCGATCCGGTCGGGCGACGTCTGGTGGTCGATTTGATTCTTGAGCTCAAGTCTCAGGGGAAGACGGTTTTTTTCTCTTCACATATTTTGTCGGATATCGAACGCATTTGTGATCGAGTCGGCATCATTGCCGGGGGGCGTTTGCGCTTGTGCGGAGCATTATCTGAATTGCTGACGGAAGCGGGGTCGCTCGAATCGGTGTTTCTCGATGTTGTTCGCAAGGCGGATGGGGGTGAGGTATGTTAACGCGACTCTGGCCGATTGCTGTCATCACCTTCAAAGAAGGGGTGCGCAATCGCGCCCTGTATGGCATTGGTGCCATAGCGGTGTTTTTACTGTTGGGCACACAGCTGGTTTGTTCCATGATTCCACGTGATGTTGGTAAGGTGGCGGTTGACCTTGCGCTTTCGTCGACCTCTTTTGCAGGGCTGTTGATTGTGCTTTTTATTGGCATCAACTTGATGGCCAAAGATCTCGACCGACGCACTATCTACATGGTTCTCGCCCGCCCGATTTCCCGTGGTCAGTACATCCTCGGCAAGTTTTGCGGCATGGGCCTGATCATCGGAGCGGCAATGACGCTGCTTGGCGGGGCGGCGACCGTTTCGGTGCTACTGACCAGGGTGCTTTATCCAAACTATTTCGACAAGTTTACGTTGTCAACCTTGTTCCTTGCCATCCTGTTTCAGGTGCTGTCGTTGTTACTGTTGACCGCGTTGAGTTTTCTTTATTCCGCCTTGAGTTCCACCTCTTTCATCTCCCTGTTGCTGACTGTGATCACCTATCTGATTGGCCAGGTAACGACCGATATCAAAGCGCTGGTCGAGACCGCCGATAAGGTTGGGATTCAAGTTTCGGCGGCGATGACCTTTCTGGTCAAGGCGGTCTACTACCTTTTTCCCAATCTTTCTTTGTTCGATATTAAACTACAAGCGGCGCACGGGTTGCCAGTGCCTCTCACCTATGTGGCGATGGTCAGCGGCTACTGGTTCCTTTTTACCGCACTCGCCTTGGTCGCTGCGGTCCTGATTTTTGAACGACGGGAGTTTCCGTGAGATCGCGCGGTCTTCTCTGGTTGCTGGTGCCGTTGTTACTCCTTGGCCAAGGGGTGATTCTGACTAGTGCCGTTGCGCGACGTGAGCAACTACCGGGACGCGGAGAAACTCTCTACGCCCTGCCGTCACCACTGCTCAAGGCTATGGTGCTGGAGTACGATGGTATCGTTTCTGACTTCATTTTCCTGCGGACACTGGTCTTTATCGGCGGGACCTTCGAGCGCGCCGAACGACCACGGGTGCGACCGCAGGAATGGGACTGGATTCGTGACAGCCTGATAGCTGCGACTGATCTTGACCCATGGTTTTCTGACCCATACTACCTCGCCAATAGTGAAATGGTCTGGGACGCAGGCCGTGTTCTTGATGCCAACCTGCTGTTGGAGAAGGGGGTACACTATCGTACCTGGGACTGGTTGCCGCCGTTTATGGCCGGTTTCAATTACTATTATTTTCTCCATGATAACGCTAAGGCAGCACCACTGTTGATGGAGTCGGCCCGGCGTCCTGGCGCGAGTCCGGTGATTGCCACATTGGCAGCGCGACTTGCTAACGCCTCGGATCAAACAAATAATGCGATTACTTTTCTTGAGGAGATGTATCAGCTGGCATCAGATGACATGTCGCGCAATCTTCTCCATGAGCGGTTGACTGCGCTGCTCGATATTCAGGCGTTGGAAAAAGCGGTGGCGATGTATCGTGAGCGAAATGGGGTATTGCCGGAGCGTCTCGAAAATTTGGTAACTGCGGGGGTTCTGGTTCGAATCCCGGTTGAGCCTTACGGTGGGCGCTATCGTCTGGAGTCCGACGGGCGGGTGGTCTCATCATCCGATTTCGGCAAGAGGGCTGAGTAGTCAAATGAATACTCAGCTGTTTTTCTTGTCAGCATCCTATATCCTTGGGATGATCATCGGTTCATTTCTCAATGTTTGTATCTATCGCATCCCGGCGGGTCTCTCCATCGTTCACCCCCCCTCGCGCTGTCCGCATTGCGAGACCCTGATCCGCTGGTATCAGAATATTCCGCTTTTAAGCTGGATTGTTTTGCGTGGTCGTTGTGCTAGTTGCAAGGCACCGGTCTCGTATCGCTACCCTTTGATTGAAACGCTATCCGGTGTTCTTTATCTTCTGGCTTTCCTCTATTTTGGTCTCTCCTGGTCAACGCTCGTCTTCTGGATTTTTTTCTCTCTCTTATTGGTGATCACGTTTATCGATCTCGATCACCAGATCATTCCGAATGTGCTCAGCCTCCCCGGCATCGTGGTCGGTTTCGCTTCTGCTTTTTTTGTGCAGCCGCTCACCTGGCAGGACTCAGCCTTCGGGATAGTGCTCGGTGCCGGGCTTCTCTGGTCTGTGGCGACCGGTTACCGTCTGCTGATGGGTGCTGAGGGGATGGGGATGGGGGATGTGAAGCTCCTCGCCATGATCGGCGCATTTCTCGGCTGGCAGGCTGTGCTGCCGGTGGTGTTTCTTGGTTCGGTCGTCGGTACCATGATCGGTGTGCCGCTGATGCTGATCAAGGGTGAGGGGGGGAAGCTGGCCATTCCATTTGGGCCATTTCTCTCTCTGGGGGCATTCTTTTATATTTTTTTCTGGGCTGAGCTGTTTAATTGGTATGTTTCTACTTTTTTTCAATCGATCTGAATATTTTCTCGACGCAAGATGCTGTGCTTAGTTCGAACTAATAATACTGTATCTTGTGAAATATCTCTCTAATCTCCCCGTTAATATATTTACCTTTCCTCAATAAGACTATAAATGGCTTGACAGTAAATTTAATATACCTATAATTAGGCACAATTGTAGTGAATAAATGTTAAATTGTGGGAAGAATCTATGGCGAATAATAAAGTTAGAGAAATACGGGAATCTCTGCTCATGAGCAAAGCCGAGCTTGCACGCAAGGCTCGTGTTTCGCCTTTAACTGTCGACCGTATTGAACGGGGTGAACCGTGTCGCATGTCAACCATGCGCAAGGTTATTCTTGCTCTTGATCTTAAGTTGACCGATCGTGACAGAGTGTTCCCCGAGGGTGAAGCGTGACGCTGGTGGTTGTTTACTGACCATTTGTCCGGGTTTTTTTTGTTAACGCTGTAAAAAGATAATGGGATTTGTCCATGTTTTTTGGGAGCCAGAAAAAAGATATCATTGGTGTCGACATCGGGTCGAACTCCGTTAAGCTCGTGCAGTTGCATGAGACGAAAGGGGTTTATCATCTCACGGCACTCGGCGTTGCACCGCTGCCGTCTGATGCGATTGTTGACGGGGCGATCATGGATTCGAGTGCCGTTGTTGAGGTGATTGATAATCTGTATAAAAGCCTCAAGCTGAAAACCAAAAATGTCGCAACCTCTATTTCAGGCCATTCGGTAATTATCCGTAAAATCAAGTTGCCGATTATGACGGAAGAGGAGATGGAGGCTTCAATTCAGTGGGAGGCGGAACAGTATATCCCGTTTGAAATTTCGGAAGTGAATCTCGATTTTCAGATTCTCGGTCCTGATGCCAAAGATACCTCACAGATGAATGTGGTTCTGGTCGCTGCGAAAAAAGATTTTGTGAACGATTATATCTCTGTATTCAGTGAGTGTGGTCTGACTCCGATAGTACTCGATATTGACTGTTTTGCCATGGAGAACGCCTTTGAGGTGAACAGTCAGATTGATAGTCAAGGTGTGATAGCACTCGTCAATATGGGTGCAAGCTCTATCAATATGAATGTTCTTAAGGATGGGGCGTCGATCTTTACCCGCGATATTACGGTCGGCGGCAATATGGTTAATGAAGAGCTGCAGAAACGCCTCGGACTGAGCGCCGAAGATGCCGAGGCGCTGAAGCTTGGCGGGACAGTTGACGGCATTCAGCGCTCTGCGGTTGATGAAGTGATCAGGGAGGCGATGGAGAGTCTGGTGCAGGAAGTGCAGCGCTCCCTCGATTTTTTCTCTGCGACGGCATCGGACGATAAAATTCAAGCGGTTTACATCACGGGTGGCGTCTCCCGTAACCCTCTGGCTAAAGAGCTGCTGAGTGAGCGCCTTGCTCTGCCGGTCGATGTTCTTGGCGCTTTTGGTCAAGTGGTTATCGATGAGAAGAATTTTGATCTGGAATATATTGACGCAATCGGTCCTCTGATGTCCGTTGCCGTCGGGCTCGCTATGAGGAGGTTAGGTGACAAATGATTCGAATTAATCTGTTACCGGTCCGCGCGGCTCAGAAAAAAGAGCGGCTTGTTAATCAGTTGGTCATACTCGGGTTGACTGTTATTGTCACGTTTGCTCTTTGTATCTTGACCTGGATATCGTTTTCAGCCCGCATCGATACAGTCAAAGCTGAAGTTGCTGCCAAACAGACTGAAATTAACAGCCTGAAAAAAGTCCTCGCCGAGATCGCCGGTTTTGAAGCGTCACAGAAAACCTTGCGCGAAAAGCTCGATATTCTCGATCGCCTGAAAGCAGACCGATCCGGTCCGGTTCGTCTACTCGATGAATTAAGCAGGGCTATCCCCGAAAAAGTCTGGATACTGACTTTTACAGAAGATAAAGGGATGGTCTCTATGACCGGTGGCGGCATGACCGAAGAGTCGATTGCCGGGTTTATGCGCACACTCGAAGATTCTTCTTTATACGAGAATGTAGAGCTTGAGGTGATAGAGCAGAAGAAGACGGATGGGCATGAGCATCTCTCTTTCAAGATTCGTTGTACCGTTGAAAAACCCGCAGTTCCGGTGGCGAAGAAATAGTAATTGTTGTAGAAGGGGACAGGTGTTTTAATGAATCCTAAAGTTGAAATGATATTAAAAAGACCAGCTTATCAACGTCTCTTGATGCTGCTGGCGCTGCTTCTGCTCATCGTCGGCCTGTTTGTCTGGGGGGTGTTTCTCCCGCAAGTTGAGACATATGCAAAACTTCAGAAACAGAGTGCCGATCTGCAGGTAAAACTCGATTCCGATCGACGCAGGGCTGATAATCTGCCGCGATTCAAAGCAGAATACGATAAGATGCTGGCCCAACTCGACGAGGCCTTAAAGCAGCTGCCGAACGGGAGAGAGATTCCTGAACTTCTGACAAGTATCTCGTCGCGGGCGAAGGAGAGTGGTCTTAATGTGCAGAGTTTCAGGCCCGGTGTGGAAAAACCGATCGGTTTTTATGCCGAAGTTCCTGTCTCTTTAAAGTTTGAGGGGACTTTTCATCAAGTAGCCAATTTCTTTTATGCGGTCAGTCAGCTCCCGCGGATTGTTAATATTAATAATGTAAAAATCGGCATAAAATCCGGGGGTAAAAGTGAGGCGAATATCCTGAGTGTCGATTGCCTGGCGATCACTTTTCGTTTTCTTGAAAATTCTGTTGTTAAGCCGACCGCGAAGGCAAAGGGAGCTAAAAAATGAGAAAGAGACTATTCCCTCTTTTTTGCTGCACTCTTTTCGTCGTTTTTGTACTCACGGCCTGTGATGATGGAACGTCGCCGCCAGCTAAGAATGCAACGCCACCCAGCAAAAAGGTGCAGCCGGTTCAGACTGCTGTCTCTGAGACCGATGAAGCAAAAGACCAAGTCTATACATACAATCCGACCGGTACCCGCGATCCGTTTGAAAACCCGTTCAGCCTTATTGTTGAAATTCCGATCGATAATGAGATCCCTCTGACTCCGTTGCAGAAGCTGGATCTCAATCAGCTTCGCCTGATCGGTTTAATTATTGGCAAAGGTAGTCCTGCGGCAATGGTGATTGCCCCTGATGGCAAATCATTCATTCTGAAAAAAGGGGTCAAAGTCGGACGGAACAATGGTGTGGTTGCGGATATCACGACTGAGGCTGTCATTGTTGAGGAACAGTATCTCGATTTTGCTGGCGATACAAAAAAGCGCATTCAAAATATTAAGCTTCCGAAACGGGAGGAGTGAATTGATTATGACCGCACACAGGAACAAAAATACGCTGTTTCGTCCTGGCACACTCTTGAAGTGTTGCCTGTTGTTGTTCACATCTCTTATTATGCTCGCCAATCAGTCGTGGTCGGCTGAAGGAAATGTGATGACGTCTCTGAATTTAGATGAATCGACCCCTGCGCCTACCGTCAGGATCACGACTGAAAATCCGGTCGGGTATCGGTATACCGTTTACGATTCGATCGATCCGATCAGAATCGTCATCGATTTTCCCGGTATGGATGTTGAATCGATTTTGTCTCTGAAAAATTTAAGTGGAGCACCTGTAAAATCGATTGATGTCTCTTCTTTTGACCTGACTTCGGGAAAACTGGGCCGGGTTGAAATCGTTCTGGGAAAACTCATTAAGTATGATATCGCCATTGAGGGGACTGATTTTACTGTCGCATTTGCAGAGACAGCCGATGAAGTTGCTGCTTCTCCCCCGGTAGTGCAGCAACCGGTGCAACCCGAACCGGCGGCGGTGGCGCCCACCGTTGTGGAGCCGGAAACATCTTCTGCTGCAAAAGCTTCTGCTTCTTCCGCTTCGGCGTCACGTGTCACTGCTGTTGGGGTCGGTGCATCGTCCGTTGTTTTCAAGGCTGATGGTCCGGTCGAAATTTTCAAATATTTTACTCTCGGTGCTCCCGCCCGACTTGTCCTCGATCTTTATGGTCTGAAGCCTCTCTTTAAGCAGCGGACATTTAGCCTCGACGGTGATTTCAGTAAAATAAGGGTCGGCGCTTATGATGATAAAGTTCGCTTTGTGTTTGATGCTAAATCGGTGCTCCCTGACTTTTCGGTCGATAATGTTGATAACAGTGTCGTTGTTGCCTGGGGGAGTGAGACCGCTCCGGTCGCTTCCACGACCGCTCATGTTAAAAACGGTGGGCCGGTCAATGTTGAAGCGGTCGATTTCAAAATTGAAAATGGCATATCGGTTCTGCGCGTCACCCTGAATGATTCCTCCACCGTAATCAAACCGAGCCAGAAGGGTGATGTGGTCGGATTCGGGGTTAAAAATGCTTCGATCAGTCGTGCGCTGCGCCGTTCTGTCGATGCCTCTTCCTTCCCGAGTTCGATTCGACTGATTACCCCTTACACGGTTCTGGTCGGTGACCAGCAGGATGTCCGTTTTGCTGTCGAATTAAAAGGCCCGAGTGAATATGAACTGGTTGAGGATGGGAATACGCTTCTGTTTAAAGTTGTTAATGGTCCTTTCGCTGAACCGGATCCGATAACGACTCAGGTTGCTGTTGCCGTCCCTCCTGCTGCTTCTTCTTTAAAGGCTAAACCGCTCGCCTCTGCTTCTGCTTCGGTTCAGGAAGAGATGCAGTCGTTTGATCCGGCCGCAGAGGAGCAACCCTCAGCTGTTTCTGTTGATAGTACGGTTACAGATAACACTCAGGATGAAATGCAGGTTCTCATTGGCGAACGGGCCAAGGCTTACAGTGGTCAGCGGATTTCTCTCGTCTTTGATAATGCTGATATCCGCAATATTCTGCAATTGATCGCAGAGGTGAGTAATCTTAATATTCTGGCCGGTGACGGTGTTGATGGCACGATTACTCTGCGTCTGATCGATGTCCCATGGGATCAAGCGCTTGATCTGATTCTCGATACCAAAGATCTCGGTATTATTCGTGACGGAAATGTCGCCAAGATTCTCCCTAAAGAATCGATCCGTTCAATGGATGAAGCCAAGTTTTCGGCAAAAAGAACTCAGGAAAAGCTGGAAGATCTTTCAACTGAAGTTATTAAAATCAGCTACACCGATCTTAAAAATGTTTCGGCTCCGGTCAAAGATATCCTTTCGTCAAGAGGGAAAGTGACGGAAGATTCCAGAAACAAACAGCTGATTGTTACTGATATTAGAAGTAATATCGAAAAAATACGGGCTCTGGCAAAAATTCTCGATACGCCTGAGCGTCAAGTTCTGATCGAAGCCCGCATCGTCGAAGTGAGTACCTCAGCCAACCTCGATTTAGGAGTCAATTGGGGGATCTCTCATGATCAGACTCCCGGCGGGGGCGGTAACTACAGTAGTGCCTTGAGTCTGGGGGGGAATTTTAATGTGACCCCTTCTCTGGGTGCCGCCGGTGTCGGCTCTGCCTTTCAGTGGGGTCAGATCGGTGTCGACACAACGATTCTCGATCTGCGCCTCGGTGCGCTTGAAGCAAAGGGTGACGGTCGTGTTGTTTCGAATCCGCGCATCATGGCTCTTAACGGCGAAAAAGCTAAGATTACCCAAGGGACACTGATTCCGTATCAGACCGTGCAGGATGGTGAGATCAGTACTGAATTTATTGAAGCGGCTCTCGCTCTTGAAGTAACGCCGGTTATTAATCCGGACAATACGGTTATTCTGGTGGTGAAAGCTTCAAACAGCGCTCCGGGCGCTTCACCCGGTCAGATTGACAAGAAGGAAGCTGAGACCAAGATGCTGGTTGCAAATGGCGAAACAATGGTCATAGGTGGTGTTTTTGTTGAATCGGATAACAGTAGTGTAAGAGGTGTGCCGTTTCTCATGGATATCCCGCTTTTAGGTAATCTCTTTAAATCTAAAAATAGTGTCAAGACCAGAACCGAAATGATGGTCTTTGTGACGCCCCGTATTCTGCAGTAGTCGCATTAATTTTTCTTTGAATAAAGGGCAGGGGAACCTGCCCTTTATTGTCTCTATTAAGTTTTGTGTTATATGAAAAACCATCTTTTTCTGATCGGATTCATGGGGGCTGGCAAAACATCTGTCGGCCTGACTCTGGCTGCCGAGCTTGATCTGCCGTATGTCGATCTTGATCAGAAGATTGTTGCCCTGGCTGGTAAATCGATCCCGGAGATATTTCACGAAGAGGGAGAGGCTGTTTTCAGGGATCTTGAATCTTCTACTCTCTTTGATCTCTCGGGGTCACCTCCGTCGGTGGTTGCGACCGGGGGGGGGATCATCGGACGGTCTGAAAATCGTGCTTTTATGTCTGATCATGGTACCGTTTTTTATCTCTTCGCTCAGTGGGAGACCTTGAAGCAGAGAATCGGCGCGACCGCAGGAAGGCCTCTGGCTCAAGCTGATCACGATTGGCGTGCAACCAGAGAGCTTCTGTCGGCTCGCTCCCAATGGTATGAGCAGGCCGATTATATTATAGTAACGGATCATCGGACGGTTGCGGATATTGTCACTGAAATCAGGTCTCATGCAAAATTGTAATTTCAAAAAAATAGAGGTTGGGCTGGCACCTGATTCCTATCCGATTCTGATCGGCCAGGGGGGGATTAATAATCTCGGTCTGTTATTACAATCAATCTCTTTTCCCCGGAAGATTTCGATTATTTCCAATGAACGCGTCTTTACCCTGTACGGTGAAACGGTAGTTCATTCGCTTGAGTCTTCTGGTTTTACGCCGACGGTAATGCTGATCGGCGATGGTGAGGAGTACAAGACCCTGACGACCTTGATTTCTGTGTATGACCGGTTTGTTGCCGATGGTATGGATCGTAGTTGCGGCGTTGTGGCCCTCGGTGGCGGCGTTGTCGGTGATCTTGCCGGTTATGCGGCGGCTTCTTATATGCGAGGGATCGCTGTTGCTCAAGTCCCGACCACACTGCTGGCTCAGGTCGACAGCTCGGTCGGCGGCAAGACGGCGGTCAATCACCCGCAGGGGAAAAATATTATCGGCGCTTTTCATCAGCCAAAGCTGGTCTGTATCGATGTCGATCTCTTGAAAACCCTGGCTGATCGTGAATATTTTTCCGGATTGGCTGAAGTTGTAAAGTATGGAGTGATACGCGATTCTGATTTTTTTGAGTGGTTGATCGCTCATTGTGACGCACTTAAAAACCGCGACCCCGAACCGCTTGAGTATGCAATAATGACATCTTGCCAAATCAAGGCAGATATTGTAGAAATTGATGAAAAAGAGACGGGTTTAAGGGCTATTTTGAATTTTGGCCATACTTTTGGTCATGCTGTTGAGACACTTACCGGCTACAATCGTTATCTGCACGGTGAAGCTGTAGCGATCGGGATGGCGGTCGCCAGCAAAATTTCTGCCCGGCAGGGACTCTGCTCCGAGCAGGATGTCGCAGCGCTTCTCTCTTTGTTGCAGCGTTTCAACCTGCCGGTCGTGCCGCCTGATTTGACCACCGAAGCGTATGTTGCTGCGATGATGCACGACAAGAAAGTGAAAGAAGGGCGATTGCAGATGGTTTTGAATCGGGGTATTGGCCAGTCTGAAATCGTTGATATTGCTGAGCCGCTATTGTTACTCAAATCTGTTTTTCAACCGTGTTGACGGGCTGATCCATGACTGATCAAACAAAATATATGGCCAGGATAGCCGATTATAAAAAAGCTTTGGCGCAAGATCCTAAATCGATGGTTTTTGTCCCCCTTGCTGATTGCTATCAAAGGTGCGGCATGCTCGATGACGCGCTCGAAACAGCCCTTAAGGGGACCTGGGAACTGCCCGATTACACTCCCGGTTTTGTTGCTGTCGGTCGGATCTATGCGCTTCGTCAGGCCCCTGAAAAAGCGATTGAATTTTTTCGTAAAGCGATTGATCTTGACCCTTCTTCTCTTGATGCTTACAAAGGGTTGGCGCGAATCTATCGCGAGCAGGGGGATATCGATGCGGCGGTTAAACTTTTGACCAATGCTGTTTTTCTTTTCCCTGGGGAACCCTCCCTTAAGCTGATGCTCGAGTCTCTCACACCCGCCGCTTCTGCAACATCTGTCCCCCAGACTCCCCCCCGGCCAGCTCAGGACGCCGGTACGAAAACAATTACAACGGCGACAATTGCTGAAATCTACATCAAACAGGGGTTTTATGGTAAAGCTCTTGATGTTTACCGTGAACTCTATGCAAAAACAAAATCATTAGAAGTTGCACAAAAAATTGCCGAAATAGAGATGCTGGCCCAGGCAGAGGGGGTGAAAGTATCCGCTCCTGCACCGATTATAACGCCTGTTTCGCCACCGGCTGTTGCTCCAGCTCCTGTTGCGACGTCAGATAATGCTGTTCTTTCTTCTGCTCAGACGGTGCTGGATACTTTTAATGGGATGCTGGCGTCAATCCAGTTAAGGAGGAATCGTGTTTAACAAAATACTGCAGGATATCGTTAAACAGTCTGGTGGTGGTATTGGTGCTGTGTTGATGGGGTATGACGGTATCCCGGTCGAACAGTATCTCGAGCCGGTCGAAGGTCTCGATTTTCAGATGCTCTCGGTTGAGTATGCAAATGTGATACGTGAAATCAGAAAGACGGTTGAACTGCTCGATACCGGAATGATGGAAGAAGTGTCGATTAAAACTGAACGCTTCTTTGTTATTATCCGGGCGCTTACAAATGACTATTTTCTCGCTCTCACTCTCGAAAGAGGGGGGAATTTTGGTAAGGGGCGTTATCTGATGATGCGTGAAGCCCCGAAACTGCTTGAAGCATTGAGCTGACGTTATGACTATTCTGGTGTTGCATGGTCCGAATCTGAATCTACTCGGTCAACGTGAGCCTGAAATCTACGGCAGGCAGACGCTTGCCGAGATCGATCGTGAGATTGTTCAGCTCGGTATCGAGCTCGGTCTGTCGGTCGAGACATTTCAGTCCAACCATGAGGGCGCGCTGATCGATCGACTTCATTTGTCGATAAATGACGGGACATCCGGTCTGCTGATCAATCCAGCTGGCTTAACACACACCAGTGTTGCTTTGCGTGATGCGATTGCGGCGTTGAAGGTTCCGGTGGTGGAAGTTCATCTCTCAAACATTCACGGTCGTGAACCGTTTCGTCAACACTCTTTTATCTCCCCGGTTGCAACCGGCGTCATTTGCGGTTTTGGCCATCACAGTTATCTCCTCGCCTTGCGTGCTGTTTTAGCAAGGCTAAATTAATTTGTAGTTCTCCCCTCTCTATGGTAAAAGACAGACGCCGAAAGGTCATCGATATGCTGCAGACGCATGGCCTGGATGCCATGCTGTTTACAGATCTGACAAACATCAGATATCTGACCGGTTTTACCGGGACAGATGGTGCATTGATCCTGTTTGAAGCGGCCGCTCTTTTTTTGTGTGACAGTCGTTATACCACCCAGGCTATCGAGCAGGTCGGTGGTGATGTTGCTGAATATAAAAAAAAGTTGCCGGAGATCGTCGATCATCTCAAACAGGATGAATTTATAAGAGTCGGGTTCGAAAGTTCGGTCGTTTCATGTTCTGAATTCAATCAGCTCAAACAAGCGGGTAGAGCTGATATCGAATGGATTCCGATTGAGGATCTCTCTTCTTTGCGACTTATCAAAGATGAGGCAGAGATTGCTTTGATCGAGCAGGCGACCTTGCTATCGTCTCAGGCTTTTGACGATGTTCTCCCGATGATCCGCCCCGGTGTCTCTGAAGCCGAGATTGCTCTCGCTTTGGAAATTGCAATAAGGAAGCGGGGTGGTGAAGAGAAATCTTTCGATTTTATTGTTGCGTCCGGTGAACGCGGCGCCTTGCCGCACGGAGTTGCCTCAGATAAAAAAATAGTCTCTTCGGATCTGGTGACAATCGATTTTGGCGGCCGGTATCGGGGTTACTATTCTGATGAGACCGTGACCTGCGCCGTGGGGGAACCTGACCAGAAAATGCGTCAGGTTTATGATATTGTCCTCGAAGCACACGACCGCGCTTTAGCTCAAATTAAACCGGGTGTCCCGCTCAAACTGATCGATGCTGCTGCCAGGGATTATATTAATCAGTCAGGTTATGGCGATTATTTTGGTCACGGTCTCGGTCATGGTGTGGGGCTTGAGGTTCATGAATCACCGCGTGTTTCGCCCTTATCAAAAGGGTTGACGGAAGTTGGAATGGTCTTTACTGTTGAGCCTGGCATTTATCTGCCGGGTCAAGGTGGTGTTCGCATCGAAGATATGGTTATGGTTACGGCAGATGGGTACCGGATTCTCACCCGTTTGTCGAAAAGTTTTTGTCGTTTGAATTAAATCTGATTATTCTTAACATTAAACATTGAAATTGCAGGAGGAAAAAATGGATATCAAGGATATTAAAGCACTGATTAAACTGGTAACGGATACCGATATTACCGAATTTGAGATGGAGAACGCTGAGGAAAAAATCATTGTCAAGCGGGGGACGGGACGCGATATTGTCCATGTTGCCGCGCCAGCGATGATGCAGGCAGCCGCCCCCGTTGTGGCGCCGGTCGCAACCGCGCCTGCTGCTGTCGCCGCTGCGCCGGTTGAGGACGATCATTCCCTGACGATTAACTCTCCGATCGTCGGAACTTTTTATCGTAAACCGAGTCCCGAAGCGAGCAACTATGCCGAGGTTGGTGATGTGATGGAAGCCGGTTCCACCGTCTGTCTGGTTGAAGCGATGAAGATGTTCAATGAAATTGAAGCAGAATTCAAGTGTCGTATTATTGCTATTCTTAAAGACGATGCGGCTCCGGTCGAATTTGGTGAGCCGTTGTTCCGGGTTGAAGCGCTGTAATCAGTCGGGCAGATATTGTATAGTCTGCAAGTTTATGTTCGGTTACTGCCCTTGAGTCTGTTCACTTTGGAGATAATTCGATGTTTCATAAAATTCTGATTGCAAATCGCGGTGAGATTGCCCTTCGGATCATTCGCGCCTGCAAGGAGCTTGGCATAAAAACCGTTGCGGTCCATTCTGATGTGGATAGTGAATCGCTGCATGTAAAACTGGCAGATCAGAGTGTCTGTATCGGTTCGGCTCCGAGCGCCAAAAGTTATCTGAATATTAAAGCGATCCTCAGCGCTGCTGAAATCACGGATGCCGATGCGATTCACCCCGGATACGGATTTTTGTCAGAGAATGCTGAATTTGCCGAAATCTGCGAAAAATGCGGCATTACTTTTATCGGCCCGTCGGCTGAAAGCATGCGTCTGATGGGGGATAAGATCAGCGCCCGGCGGACGGTTACCGAAGCCGGAGTGCCGATTCTCCCCGGCACCAAGGATAATGTTGCGACCGTCGAGGACGCGGTAAAGATCGCCGAAGAGATCGGTTTCCCGGTTATTATCAAGGCGACTGCCGGTGGTGGCGGGCGTGGCATGAAGGTCGTCTATTCCCAGGTGCATCTTCCGAACGCGTTTGCCGCTGCCAGGACTGAAGCTGAAGCCGGTTTTGGCAACCCCGATGTCTATATCGAAAAATTCTGTGAAAATCCGCGACATGTCGAGATCCAGATCCTTGCCGATAAACATGGCAATGTGATTCATCTCGGTGAACGAGACTGTTCGATCCAGCGTCGGCACCAGAAGCTGATCGAAGAAGCGCCCTGTCCGGTTCTCTCTGAGGATCTTCGCCAAAAAATGGGGGCATGTTCTGTTGCCGCAGCAAAAAAGGTCGGATATGACAGCGTCGGAACGATGGAATTTCTGCTCGACAAAAACAACAACTTCTTCTTTATGGAGATGAATACGCGGGTCCAGGTTGAGCATCCGGTGACTGAAATGGTAACTGGTGTTGATGTTATCAAAGAGCAGATCCGCTCTGCCGCCGGTGAGCCGCTCCGTTATACGCAAGACGATATCAAGATTTCCGGGCACGCTATCGAGTGCCGGATCAACGCCGAAGATCCGGTTAAATTTACTCCGTTTCCCGGCAAAATTACCGCATATCACACCCCCGGCGGTCTTGGGGTACGTGTCGACAGCTTTGTCTATGATCAGTATACGGTGCTGCAGCATTACGATTCAATGATCGCCAAGTTGATTGTTCACGCCAATACGCGTGAAGAGGCGATCAAGCGGATGGATCGAGCTCTTGATGAATATATTATTGAGGGGATCAAGACGACTATCCCGTTCCATAAACGGATTATGAATAATAAAGATTTTATCGACTCAAACGTCGATACCGGGTTTCTGGAGCGCGAGTAACCCTGCTCAGAGCAGCCGATTCTCAAAAATCGAAAGAGGGGCCGTTTCGGCCCTTCTTTTGTTTCAGGGTGTAAAACGATCATGGTGTAAATGGATGCAGGAGTGGCGACTCATCAACTGTGGAGAGCAGAGCGGGGCCTGGAATATGGCGCTCGATGAGGCGCTGCTGCGCTCGGTTGAAAACGGCCTGTCATCGCCTGTGCTAAGACTGTATCGTTGGCAGCCGGCGACGGTGTCTCTCGGCTATTTTCAGCAAGGGTGTGATGTTGTTAATCTTGCGGCCTGTCGCACTTTTGGTTATTCGGTCGTCAGGCGTTTTACCGGCGGGCGCGCTGTTTTGCATGATCATGAGGTGACCTATGCGGTTATTTCACCCGAGCAAAATGAAATATTCCCCGGTGGTGTCGCACAAAATTACCATGTCATTGCAGAGGTTTTGCAGGCAACCTTAGCTGCATTTGGCCTGCAGACAACAATCTCTTCCGGTCGCAAAGAGAGAACTGCCGCCGATAGCGTTGAGCGGAGTGCCTGTTTTACCGCACCGGCCCTGTCTGAGCTTGTCTATAACGATCAGAAAATGACTGGGAGTGCTCAGAAGAGACTCTCGACCGCCTTTTTGCAGCACGGATCGATCCCGATAGATATCGATCCAAAACGGCTCTACCTGGCGCTGAATACTGGTGACACGACAAATATCGAACAAAGGATCGAGCGTCTTGCCGCTCGGGTCGGCTGGATGAATCGCTGGCTCGAGCATCCGGTTAAAATCGATGCGGTTGAACAGACTCTGATCGCTCAATTCAAACGACTGCTCAACCTCAACTTCAAGTTTGATCTGCCGACTGCTGAAGAGACAGCTGTGGCGAATCGGCTTTTGATGGAAAAATATGCCAATCCCGACTGGGTTTTGCGCGGGCTAACGTTGTCCTGATTTCACCGCACGCGACTCGATCTCGATTCGCCCTTCGGGCATGATATCTTTTACAAATGTGGTATATTGCTGCATTATTTGTAATTATTCAGCACCCTGCTCAATCTACACAGCATGTGGGCTACTGCTATTGTAAAAGATTCAACCTGATCGGATTATTTTTATGACACTTTCAGTCGGGCACATCACTTACGCCAATTGCATCCCCTGGTT
>JACUTX010000223.1 GCA_014859615.1 Desulfuromonadales bacterium
CTCTGCTCCCGCTATGACTCAAGTCAATAAATTCAGACTTTCCGGGCTGATTAATTGTAATCCCTTAACTATTCAGGATTCTCAAGCCTGATAAGAAAAGCTGTCATCCCAAAAATGATTCTATCAAAGGATCCATAGTTGAAAAAAACTGGATTCTTTGATCACTCTCTCGGGAATGACAACTTTTTAGCAGGTGCTGAATCGTTACGTAATCCCTGTACAGCTCACCTTCGATGGGTACACTTAACGCAAAACTTGATCGTGGAGGTTTATCATGAGTGATGATGCAGCGAGAATCTACAAAAAGGCCGAGATTATCGGTATTTCGACCAAAGGGTATGAAGCTGCCATTCAGGCCGGGATCAGCAAGGCACACCAGAGTCTTCGAGGGATCTGCTGGTTTTAAGTTCAGGAGATGCGGGGGCATGTCGACAGTGAAGGGCGCATCAGCGAGTATCAGGTGGTGATCAAGGTCGCCTTCGAGTTAAACTCAAGAAGGGCGGCTGACGAGAGTGAGCTGGTGTTAAAGTGTTCTTTTTGCAGCTGGAGGATGGGAACAGGGGCATTATGACGGTTTTGCCGATGCACTGCAACAACGGCGTGAAGATGACTGGCATGCGAACGACTGTCTGCCGTACTGATACCATGTTATCGTTTATCAATGCGCCGCAAAACCAAAGAGTTGCGGGTAAACAACCAGTATAGACAGGACCAGGACCTGCAGGATAATGAACGGCATGACCCCCTTGTAGATATCGGTGGTACGGACTTCGGGCGGAGCCACCCCCTTCAGGTAAAAGAGGCTGAAACCGAACGGCGGTGTTAAAAACGAGGTCTGTAGATTCATTGCAATCAGGATGGCGTACCAGATCGGATCGATGCCGAGGTTGGCGGCGATCGGGGCCAGAATCGGTACGACGATGTAAGAGATTTCGACGAAGTCGATAAAGAAGCCGAGGAGCATGATCACCAGCATGGAGAGGATCAAGAATCCCCATTTCTCCCCCGGAAGCCCCATCATGAATTCTTCGACGATCCAGTCGCCCCCCGTATAGGTAAAGACGAGTGAGAAAGCGGTGGCGCCGATCAGGATAGCGAAGACCATGGCACTGATCTTGATGGTCTCCAAAGCACTATCCCAGACCATGCGGATCGAGAACTGATTGTAGAGTGCGGCCAGGATGATGGCACCGATACCGCCGACCGATGACGATTCGGTCGGTGTCGCGACGCCGAGCAGAATCGACCCGAGGACCAGGACAATCAGCACCAGCGGCGGTATGATCGCTTTCAAGGCGTGCCAGATCTGTTGTTTCTTGTTGCCGATCACCTCTTCCAGATGGACTGGCGGAGCGAGATCCTTGTTGACGATGGTGACGATTATAATATAGACGATATAAAAGCCGACCAGCGACAGGCCGGGCCAGAGCGCCGCTTTAAACAGGTCGCCAACCGGCTCCTGAAAGACGTCGCCGAGAATAATCAGTACGATAGAGGGGGGGATGATCTGTCCGAGAGTTCCGGCCGCGCAGATTGCACCGGTTGCCAACCGCTTGTCGTAATGGTATTTGAGCATGACCGGCAGGGAGATGACCCCCATGGCCACAACGCTTGCGCCGACCACGCCGGTCGATGCCGCCAGCAGTCCGCCAACCAGCACGGTGGAGATGGCGATGCCGCCGCGGATTTCACCAAAAAGAAAACCCATCGATTCGAGCAACCGCTCGGCCAGATTCGATTTCTGCAGAACAATCCCCATGAAGATAAACAGAGGGATCGCCATCAGGATGGTGTTGTTCATAATCGACCAGATCCGGTGCGGCATCATGGCGAAAATTCCGGGCCCCTCGGCGAACAGACCGAAGAAGACGGCGACGCCGCCGAAGGTAAAGGCGACGGGAAAACCGACGAGAAGGAGCAAAAGAGCAGCGGCGAACATGAGAAGACCGATCATTGAATCCTCTTTTTATAAACTAACGGCGGCAGCCGTAATTTTTAATTAAAAAACTTTCAAGGTTTTGGTCCGGTTACAATATATCGTCTTCGATCCTCTGCACGGGCGGGGCTTCCTCACCTCGAAAGATGCGAATATTGCGGACGATGAAACCGGCTGAAGAGATGATCAGAAAAGCAAAGGCGGCCGGGATGACCGATTTGATTATCCAGCGCTGCGTCAGCCCGCCCGGGTCGCCACTGATCTCGTTCTGGGTGTAAGCCTCATGCACATACCAGAACGACCCTTCAACGATCAGAACGCTCAGCGGCAGCAGCAGAAGAAGCACTCCGCCGATGTTGACAACAGCCTTCCAGCGGGGGGTGAAGCTATCATAGAGAATATCGACCCGGACATGCCCGTCTTCCTTGAGGGTGTAGGCCATTCCGAACAGGAAGGCGACGGAGAAGAGGTGCCACTCCATCTCCTGCAGGGCGATTGAGCCGCTGCGGAAAAAGTAGCGCGCGATGGCATCGTAAAAAACATTAGCCAGCATGAGCAGGGTCAAAAAAGCGGCGATCCACCCCATGATGTTGGAGAAGCGGTCGAAAATTTTTTCCAGTTTTACGAGCATGGTTGAACCCTGTCATTGTTATTCGCGGGCACCCGGCGCTCGCCGGGCGCCCGCAAAAAGGCGGTCACTATTCGAGGTTGTCCTTGAGATACGCGTAGTCGGAGATCGCGGTCCATTTGCGGGCTTTTTTCATATACTCCTTCTGGGAGGTCAAAATCTCCTTGAAGGTCGGATCTTTGGCCGACATCTCCGTCAGCAGTTCTTCATTGGCTTTCTTCATAGCGGCAATGATCTTCGGCGAGAAGGTCCTGATCTTGACGTCAGGGTACTCTTTTTCGATCGATGCCCAGTTGATGGCACTGGCATGATACGAATTTGCATACATGTCGTAGGCGGCAACCTTCATCGCCGTGGTCAAAATGGTCTGCAGGTGTTTGGGCAAGGCGTCGAATTTTTTCTGGTTGACAAGAAACTGCAGTTCGGTCGCCGGCTCATGCCAACCGGTGTAGTAGTACGGGGCGATCTTCTGAAATCCCATATTCAGATCGAGGGAGGGTCCGACCCACTCCAGAGCATCGATGGTGCCGCGATCGAGGGCGGTGTAGAGTTCACCCGGCGCAATATTGGTGACGACAACACCGAGCTTGGAAAGAACCTCACCGGCGAAGCCGGGGATGCGCATCTTCAAACCTTTGAGATCGTCCAGAGAGTTGATCTCCTTGCGGAACCAACCACCCATCTGGTTGCTGGTGTTGCCGCCGGGGAACGCGTAGACGCCGTGCTTGTCATAGACCTTTTTCATCAGCTCCATGCCGCCACCATAGTAAAACCAGGCGTACTGTTCCGGCGCAATCATGCCGAACGGCATGGTCGTGAAGAACATGGTGTTGGCATCTTTCCCCTTCCAGTAGTAAGAAGCAGAGTGCCCCATCTCGTACTGACCGGCATTGACCATATCGAGGATCCCGAAGGCCGCTTTATGCTTGTTTGCCGAGTCGATCCGGATCTCCATCTCACCGTTCGACATCTCTTTGACCAGATCAGCCATCTCGATGACGGCGTCGCCGAAGATCGGAAAGCCGGACCCCCAGGTCTGGGCGAGTTTCCAGCGATACTTGGGCGCAGCATCCGCCGGGGTGTAGAAGCCGTTCCCCAGCAACAGAGCGACGGCTGCAAACAGTCCGACAAGCAGTTTAAACGATTTGACAGATTTAAACATGGTGATCCTTCCCCTTTCCGATTGCGGGTTGTCAAACTGACTGAATAGAAGGATATCCCGATAGAACCGGATTCTCCTGTTTAAAACTCTCACATTATACCATGCACTTTCCTGAAAATTGGGAGAGAAGAGAATAAGTATAAAACATGGTTCTAAAGATATAAAGATAAATATACATGGCGGAAGAAGGATGATCGCTGATGGTGAACGGTTGCTGATCTTCAGTCGACAACTTAAAAACAAGACCTCTTGACGCCGCTGATCCAGATGTTAATCTTGCGCAAAAGAATTTTGTTCCAAACCCTAACTTAAAGAGGTCGTACATGCCGAAAGCGATCCGT
>JACUTX010000224.1 GCA_014859615.1 Desulfuromonadales bacterium
AGTAAATATTTCGTCCCCCAAGGCGGCGTTGATTTTCAAGGGTGAAGACATACTTCTGTATGTCGAGGTCATGAAAATATGCGTCAACGCAGGAGGTCGGAATCTTTACAACGCCATCACCACTGAATGCCGAGCATCAGGCAGTTCAGGCCGCTGCCGATGCCGAGGAATCCGACAATATCACCGGGCAAGAGTGCATCGCGTTCTTTGGCGATCGCCGCGGTGACCGGAAGGGAGACCGTCCCCATATTGCCGAGGAACTCATAGGTGGTAAAATCTTTCTCCGGATCGATGCCGATCGCTTGCAGGATCAGACGCTGATGGGCTTCGCCAACCTGGTGGCAGATCACTTTGTCGATCCGGTCGGAGGTGAGGGAGAGCTCCTTGAGAAAGGTATCCCAGGTCCGTTTGCCGAGCTCCACGCCATGTTTCATCACCGAGACGGCATCGGTCTGCATATACGGAATATGGTTCTTCGGGTCGTCGGTGTTGATTCCCCAGCGGCAGAGGGTGTGGTGCTGGGGGGCGGCGAGGTTGATCCCGCCGAGCAGGCGGGGGCGGCGGGTCGGGGTGAAAGAGCCATCGGTAAGGAGAACCGCGGCCGCTCCGGAGCCACCGGTGAGGGTCGCCAGCGATTCGGTGAAATTCTCCATGGTCGGATTGTCGAGCATCTGCTGAATCATGATCTCATTGATCTCCCGGGAGCTTTCGCAGGCGACAACCAGTCCGGCCCGGATCTGCCCGAGTTCGATCCGGTTGGCGATATCGAGCACCCCGTTGAGAATCCCGAGACAGGCATTGGAGGTGTCGTAGACCGCGACATTCCCCTGAATGCCGAGTGCCGCCGCAACCTGACAGGCGGTGGCAGGCTCAAAGTGCTCGCGGCAGACGCCGGCATAGACGACCGCGCCGATCTCCTCCGGCGAGATATTCCGTTCGCGCAACGCTTTTTTTGCGGCGGCAATCGCCCCTTCCGAGATCGGTGTCTTCGGTTTCCACCAGCGCCGTTCACGAATGCCGGTTAACGCCTCCAGCTGTCCGGGTGAGATATGCAGAGTGTCGTACATCGGCTTCAACCGATTCTCCAGCTCGGTCGAGGTGACGACGATCGGCGCCAGTTCGTAGCCGACCGATTCTATATAAACGCGTGAGTATTTCATTTAGTCCACCATGTTGAGGAATCTTTGCAATAAACGTGACGTCATTATTCAGCACCCTGACCGTACAGCATGTGGGCTACTGCTGTTGTCTAAAGGGAAGTTAAGTGACAACGTTGGACGCAGGCAACAGCTGTAGACCTCATGCCGTAATAGAAGTGCTCAATTCAGCACCTTTGAAAATAGTGTCATTCCCGAGGGTTTAATCGGGAATTGAGTTTTAAAATTATGGATCCCCGATAGAGTCTTTCAGGGATGACAGCTCTTCTCTCTGGCATTGTTGCGCTGAATCGTCACAATCAAGCAGCCTGTAAAAGGGTGTTCATCCTACCCGTTTCGAATCGGTCAGGCAAGAGCTGGCTCAGTGCAACTTGATACTGAAATCAGTCATCTGATAAATAATTTTTCCGTCGACCGAGAGAAACCCGTTCGCCTTGAGTAGTCTCTTCTCATCATCGACCGCTGTGACCACCGCCTCAACCGTAACCCTGTTATTGCTCGGGATGATCTGGCCGCGATAGTTCCAGCGCTGCTTTTCTCCGAGCGCCATGGTCTCGAAAAGAGTTGTTGCATCGCCAGACCAGCGCTGCATCGCAACCACCTTGAGGAGCTGCAGAAACGATTCGAGGCCCAGAGAGCCGGGACAGACCGGATCCTGATAGAAATGGGCCTTGAAGAACCATTCCTTTGGGTCGACAATTTTAGTGCCACGGATAAAACCGAGATCATCCGGCCCGCCATCGGCGACGAAGAGGTCGACTCGATCGATCATTTGCAGTCTCTTCTCAGGGTAGGGCGCAGCGGCCGGGTAGCTGAACTGCTCAGCCCGCGCGATTTCAGCTGCGGTCGGCTGGTAGAGTCTGGCATCTCGCACCCCGACCTGCTGGGCGAGCGATTCTGAAGAGAAGAAGCCGAAGACCGTATCGCCGCTGTAGACCGGACCTTGCCGATCGCTGATTTCAAAATCGTAATTCTGAATAATCATCCCGCCGCTGCTGGCGATGCGGGTGATCTTGACCCGGGTTGTCAGCGTTCCCGATTCCGGGGTCACGGGGCGATGCTGCACGGCGTTCCCGTCGAGATTGCGGAACTTGAGGTCGGTTGCGCTGGTGAGCGCCGACCCGAGATAGGCGGCGAGCCAGCCGCACGGCTGCAGACCGGTCTCAAGCAGGATGCTGAACGGCATCTGCGGCTGTCGTCCGGCGGCAAAGTACCAGGCGTCGGGCGGCACGTCATACTCCGCTTCAACCGTCGCCCCTTCGATCAGTTTGAACGGTTCGCCGGTCACCGCGACGATCCGGTCGAGAAACTGGAACGGCGGGCCGGGGAGACGGGCAATTGTCCGCTCGTGATCGAATATCTTGTATGGCGCACCGAACGCCTCGGACGGGTTGCCGGTGGAAAAGGCGAGAATCTGCGCGTAATCGTAGAGCGGCTTTTTGTCGACGCTCACCCCCGGTTGCGCCTGTGCACTCCTGGACCAGAGCTTTTCGACTTTTTCGCGGGTCAGGCCGGCGAGGCGGACCGACATGTTCGGGATCTCGACAATCGCCTTGCCGTCGGCAAACATCAGCGCGTCGACGATTGCAAACGGTTCAGGACCGTAGCCGAGCTCTTTGATACTGACCTGGTAGGTGACGGTCCGGGTGGTCTCGACAACCTGCCCCCGGCATTTGAGACCGCTGTCGATTCCCGGAATCGGTTCGCACCAGGTCTCCCCTTCTGCACCGATCCAGCCCATGCGGAGGAGGTAGATCCGCAGGGTGTGCATGCAGCATTCATACATCAGGGTGCCGGGCATGACGTTGTCGTCGCAGAAGTGGCAGGTGAGAAACCAGTCGTCGGGGTCGATGTCCATCTCGGCACGGATCTGACCGAGACCGTAGCGCCCGCCTCGGGGATTGAGTTCGATCACCCGGTCGACCAGTTTCAGTCTCCCCCCCGGCAGGGTGTAGGGGTTTTGCAGATCGAGGTTTTGAAAGAGTTCACCGAACGCCGCGCCGAGATCGCCAGCGTAGATGGCGTCGACTTGTTGTTTGTCGTAGGACTCGATGGTGAGCGGTGCCAGTTCACGCCAGTCGGAAGGTCTTACCCCCGGCTGCGGCAGGAGGTCGAGCCTGGTATGGACGATCCCCTGTCCGGCGGCAAGCTCCTGCTCGGTGAAGAAACCGGCGACCCCTTTTTGCATCGACAAGAGCGGTTCGCCATTGACACTCCCCTCGAAGTTGAAGCGGAAGAGGTAGGTCTGGTCCTGGCGGAAGAACTCATCGATCTTGATATCGTAGCGGATCACATCCCCCGGAACGGGGAGTGTCCGGTGGAAGGTGACGACGGCGTCGAGCAGCCGGTAGACCGCTTTCCCCTTGCTGATAAAATCGATTCCAAGATAGCCACTAAGGAAGAGGTCGGCCTGGCCGGCCTCGACGGCGATACAGGTCGGGATCCGCCCGCCGTCGAGATACCAGCGGTCGGCGGTGACATCGTGCTCGGTCACAACCCGGCCAGAGGTCATGGAGCGCGGTTCCCCCTCGACCGTCATGATCCGGTCGACCAGCATCAGCGGTTCGTCCGGCAGCCGGACCCGGGTCGGGTAGCTGTCGACCTCGGCAAATTCAGCCCCGAGCATTTTGGCGATGGAACCGATGGCAAATTCCAGGCACATCTCGCGATTGAACATCGGGGCCGGGTGCAGCGGCTGCAGAGCCGGTTGGTAATAAACCGGGGATGTTCCCGGACTCTGAAACGGTTCGCCGTTTGCGGCGAGCTGTTGCAGCAGCGTCATCTGCAGCTGGAGGTTTTCGGTGAGACTCTTCTCCATCGTGTCGGCAAAGCTCAAATATGCGGCATGGGCGTCGGCGTTCAGGGTTGCGGTCGTTGTCATCTG
>JACUTX010000225.1 GCA_014859615.1 Desulfuromonadales bacterium
GCACCAGCGAAAAGGGTGTCATTCCCGAGGGGGTAATCGGGAATCCAGCTTTTAATGTCATGGATCCCCGATAGAATCATTTTCACAGATGAGTGGCTTTCTTTTTATTCTAAATAAGTACTGAATTTGAATAGTTCTACTATTTTTTATTGAGCTGAACCGTGACTAAAAAAGAAGGATGTCTCCAGCATGATCAGTATAACTGGCAAAACAGCGCTTCTCGGTATTTTTGGTGATCCTGTTGAGCAGACACTCTCTCCGCGCATACAGAATGCTGCGCTGGCTGCCGCCGGGATCGATGCCGTTTATCTACCGTTTCATATTCTGCCTGAGCAACTGCAATCGGCTGTTGCTGCGATTCGTTCGCTTAATCTGATCGGCATCAATGTGACGGTGCCGCATAAGGAGACGATCCTCCCGTTTCTGGATGAGATCGATCCGGCTGCGGCGCTGATCGGTGCCGTCAATACCGTGGTCAATCGTGACGGCTATCTGGTCGGTTTTAATACGGATGTTACCGGTTTTTTAGCGAGTCTACGGCAGAATCTGCAGTTTGATCCGCAAGGAAAAGAGGTTGTCGTCATCGGCGCCGGCGGGGCGTGTCGTGCGGCGTTGTCGGCTCTGGCCCGGCACGGTGCGGTGAGAATTACCATCGCCAACCGCACGCAGCAAAAAGCCGAACGGCTGGCAGAAGCGATCTCATTGCATTATCCGGCAACAGATTTTGTGGCGAGCGCTCTCGTCGAGTCCAAACTTGCCGCTGCATTGGCGACGGCGGATCTGCTTGTCAATACGACATCCATCGGTCTCACCGGGGACGTTTTTGCCGATTTTATGATCGATCGACTCCCGGCAACCGCTGTTGTTTACGATATGGTTTATGCAAAAGAGACAACACCGCTGATCCGGTCAGCGCAGCAACGGAGACTAGGCTCTGCCGACGGGCGCGGAATGCTGGTCGCTCAGGGTGAAGCGGCTTTTGTGCACTGGTTTGGCGCAGCGCCGGAATCCGGAGTGATGGCTGCACAAATTATTTGAAAATATTCAATATTTAAAATGCCTTATCTTGACAGTTTTTTAGCCCTTCTATAGAATCCGATAGAAACTATTTAAAGGAGAGGGATGAATGTCTGAAGCGCGTCTCGGCGAACTTCTGGTTCGCAACAAGCTAATTTCTGACCTGCAGCTCTCTAAAGCGCTGGACGATCAGAAAATGAACGGCGGGCGCCTCGGTGCCAGCCTGATCAAGCTCGGCTTCGTCAATGAAGATGGGCTTTCCACTTTCCTCTCCAAACAGTACGGTGTACCGTCGATCAATCTGAATGAATTTGAGATCGATCCTTCGGTTATTGCGTTGGTACCGGCCGAGGTGACCCAGAAATATACCATAGTGCCGGTTAATCGCGCCGGATCGACGCTGATTGTCGCGATGAGCGACCCCTCCAATATCTTTGCCATCGATGATATCAAGTTTATGACCGGCTACAATGTCGAGGTTGTGGTCGCTCCGGAAAAATCGATCAAGGAAGCGATCGATAAATATTACGATCAAAGCGCCTCTTTTGACGAAGTGATGGGGGGGATTGAAGATATCGACCTCGAAGTCGTCGATGATGCTGATCACGTTAATATTGATGATCTGGCCAACGCGAGTGAAGAGGCTCCGGTCGTTAAACTGGTCAATCTGATTCTTACCGATGCGATCAAGCGTGGCGCTTCCGATATTCATGTTGAGCCTTACGAACACTCTTTTCGCGTCCGTTACCGGATCGACGGGGTTCTTTATGAGGTGATGAAACCGCCGCTGAAGCTCAAAAATGCGATCACCTCGCGTATGAAAATCATGGCTGAACTCGATATCGCCGAACGGCGACTGCCGCAGGATGGCCGGATCAAGATCAAACTCCCCGGCGGCAAAGATATGGATTATCGGGTCAGTTGTCTGCCGACCCTGTTTGGCGAAAAAATTGTCATGCGACTGCTCGATAAATCGAACCTGCAGCTCGATATGACCAAGCTCGGTTATGAAGTCCAGGCCCTCGAATGGTTTAAACGAGAGATTCATAAACCGTTCGGTATGGTGCTGGTCACCGGTCCGACCGGTTCCGGCAAGACCGTCTCTCTCTATTCAGCCCTTTCAGAGCTGAACAAGGTGACGGAAAATATCTCCACCGCAGAAGATCCGGTCGAGTTTAACTTTGCCGGGATCAACCAGGTGCAGATGCACGAAGATATCGGTCTTAATTTCGCGGCCGCCTTGCGCTCCTTTTTGCGTCAGGATCCCGATATCATCATGATCGGTGAAATCCGTGACTTTGAAACCGCAGAGATCGGTGTTAAAGCGGCTCTGACCGGGCACATGGTTCTCTCTACTCTGCATACAAACGATGCTCCGGCGACGATCAACCGTCTGCTCAATATGGGGATCGAGCCGTTTCTGGTCGCTTCGGCGGTTAATCTGATTACCGCTCAGCGCCTTGGTCGTCGCGTCTGTGCAAACTGTAAAGAACCGTTTGATGTTCCCAAAGAGGCGCTGCTTGAGGCGGGCGTTCCGGAATCCGAAGTCGATGCTTTTGTCTGCTATAAAGGGGTCGGTTGCCCCACATGCAGCAATACCGGATACAAGGGACGGGTCGGTATCTATCAGGTCATGCCGATGTTTGAAGAGATTCGCGAAATGGTACTGGCCGGGGCCAATACCTCGGAAATCAAGCGCGAATCGATGGTTCTCGGCTGCAAATCGATGCGCCAGTCTGCCCTGACCAAAATGCAGGAAGGCGCACTGAATCTCGAAGAGGTGTTGCGTGTGACGATTTCAGATGACTGATGCACAGTTGTCTTGTTTTGATTGATATCGCTTCAGTTGTGAAAGAGTGAGGAATAAAGATGGCAGTGAGTATTCATCAATTATTGAAAACCATGACCGAGCAAGGGGCGTCTGACCTGCATATTACCACCGGCAGCCCGCCGCAGCTCCGTATCGACGGCAAAATGATGCAGATGAAGCTGCCGCCACTAGTCCCGACTGAGACCAAACAGCTCTGCTACAGTATTTTGACCGATGCCCAGAAACGCAGCTTCGAAGAAGAGAATGAACTCGATTTCTCCTTTGGCGTTAAAGGATTGGCCCGGTTTCGCGGTAATATATTTATGCAGCGCGGAGCTCTGGCTGGTGTTTTTCGTCTGATCCCGTTTAAGGTTCTGACTTTCGATGAGCTCGGTCTCCCGCCGGTAGTTCGTAAACTGTCGATGCGCCCCCGCGGTCTGATTCTGGTCACCGGTCCGACCGGCAGCGGCAAATCGACCACTCTCGCCTCGATTATCGACGAAATCAACAGCACCCGCAGCGAACATATTATCACCATCGAAGATCCGGTCGAATTTCTGCATCCGCATAAAAAATGCCTGGTCAATCAACGTGAAGTCGGGGCCGATACACACACCTTCAAAAAAGCATTAAAATATATTCTCCGTCAGGATCCGGATATCGTTCTGCTTGGCGAGCTGCGCGATATGGAGACCATCGAAGCGGCGCTGACCATCGCCGAGACCGGTCACCTCTGTTTCGCAACTTTGCACACCAACGGTGCCATTCAGTCGATTAACCGGATCGTCGATGTCTTCCCGACCAACCAGCAGCAGCAGGTCCGTACTCAGCTCTCTTTTGTTCTCGAAGGGATCTTGTCGCAGACGTTGTTGCCTTTGGCGAGCGGTAAAGGTCGCGCTCTGGCTCTGGAAGTGATGGTCCCCAATATGGCGATCCGCTCCCTGATCCGTGATGACAAGATTCATCAGCTCTATTCCCAGATGCAGATGGGGCAGGATAAATACGGGATGCAGACGATGAATCAATCGCTGTTTGAACTGATTCATAAAAAGCGGATTACTCTGGAGATGGGTCTTGTTCGTTCGCCTGAGCCCGAAGAGCTGAAACAGATGATCGCCAATCCACAGGCTACTCTGCGTCGTCAGGCTCCGGGCGCATAATTATTTGTTAGTAATCAACGAACATGTCTATTTAT
>JACUTX010000226.1 GCA_014859615.1 Desulfuromonadales bacterium
TCGGTTGCAGGTTGTACTCGTCGCAGAGATCAGAGACCGCTACGCGGTCAACCAGAAATCGTTTAAGAATAAAAACCTTCTTTTGAGCTGTGTAATTTTTTCGCTGTTTGCGCATGGTGAATGCATTCGTCGCTGTTATACTAACTCAAACGGTTGAATTCTCCAATTCACGCTGAACCAACGCTATATTTCGTCCGCCTTCATCTTGGTTAGATGCTTTCTGTAACTAATCAATGAATCCTCTAATCGCTAAAAAAACAAAAAACAGAGATAATACTCCACTCAATATTCCAGCAATCACACAAAGCAATCGCGGGCCGTCTGGTTCTTTTCTGTCTTTAAATCCGGAAAATGAAGGATAAGACCAATAGAGCCTGTTATCTTTTAGTGCTTGATAGGAGATAACGGCACCCCAAATACCAAAAGTAAAAAGCAATATTTGTGAATTAATCATTTTTGCATCTAACGAGGGTGTAGAAAAACCCTACCGTCTAAACTTGTTGATTAAGGGGTCAAGGTGAAGGTCAAATCTGCTGGCTTTTATCGCAAATTTTGATATCAATTATCTACAAAAACTTTCAGCAGAAAATAACAGAGATTCAGCAACAATTAACTACAGATAAGTGTCAAAACGGAGACCCTTTTCCATTTCTGGACCCATTCCCTGACCCATTTCCCAAACATTCTGCGGGCAAGCCGCAGATCTGCTCGTTAACCACAAAAACAAAACTTGATAATCACTTTAAATAGACCTATAATATGGCCCTAAATTAGGTCATTAAAATGGAGACGACGGTATGGAATCAGTATTAGCAGGATGTTCAGCAAGTATTTCAGAGTTAAAGAAAAACCCATCTGCACTCATTGAGCAATCCGGCGGTGAACCAATTGCGATCCTAAATCATAATCGACCAACAGCATATCTCGTGCCTGCTGAAACATATGAAGCCTTGCTTGAAAAAATCGAAGATTATCAATTGGGGGGTTTGGTCCAGGAACGGCAGCACGAAA
Source organism: Desulfuromonadales bacterium (assembly GCA_014859615.1). GTDB lineage: Bacteria > Desulfobacterota > Desulfuromonadia > Desulfuromonadales > UBA2294 > Kmv16. Next base: position 1,012 of record JACUTX010000226.1, read on the forward strand.
AAATTTCCGCGGTGGAAGTCTCCTTAAATGAATTATAAATTAAAATTTCTTCCAACAGCCTTGAGAGAATGGGGGAAACTAGATCATTCCATTCAACTGCAATTTAAGAAAAAGCTCAAAGAGCGGCTTGAATCACCGCATGTCCAAAGTGCTCAACTTTCAGGATTTGAAAATCATTATAAAATCAAACTGCGCGCAAGCGGCTATCGCCTTGTTTATGAAGTGATTGATCAAGAAGTTTACATCCTTGTGATCGCTATTGGGAAAAGAGACAAAAATCAGGTCTATAAGAAGGCCAGAATCAGAAAATAATGGTTAACAATAGGGGGATAATGGGAGACGCTGCTTGTTCTTTTTTTATTGTCCTATTTTCTCAAACTGATACAGCCTATCCAGCCACGATTAGCCAGACTTGATATTGCCGGGCTGCTCCAACACGTAAACGTGCGGGGAATTGAGCGGCGCGATTTTTTTATTGACGATATCGACCGGTATAACGGTGTTCAGGCTTGACCAATCGACTTATTTGGTGGCCCAGAGCAAGACGAAACTCTGAAAGTGGCGTATTGTCGTTGCGTAAAGATTCTCGTAGGTCAGGTAGTCAAGCATGACCCTGTTTTTATGCTGCAGCGAATGGCGGATCTAGGCCTGTTTAAGTAGACACCTCCGCCTGACCAGGGAGGTGCCCCGGTCCGTTGTAACGGAGAATCCTTATCTGCGCGGCAAAGAATAATTAAAACAGCAGGGCGATGTTGGCAAAAGCGGTAACAGTACTCGCTTCAAAATCCTCACACCAGCCTGCTTCACACCCCTCCCCAGCCAAGCCGGAAACTCTGAAACCGACAGAAGGGGAGAGGATCGATCTCCCGACATCCAGGTTCAGTCCGGTTACAGCGCCAATTCCTAACTCAAAATAATCGATATCAATGTCGGATAAACTATTTTCTGATTCCCCGGAGTAAAAGCCCACCCGCACCAACGGCCCAACCCACCAGCAAAAATCTGCTTTTTTAATCAGGGCAAAGCCAAAGATATTTTCAACATAGAAACCGGTGGTGTCGAGTTCTGCACCATAATCATCTTCGAGTACCTGATTTGCGATACCTATGTTCATACGATAATTAAAGACTCTATTGTCCGCTGCAACCGTATCGAAGACAAACCCGACTGCGGCTGTCCTTGCATCAATATCCCATGCATTCCAGTCACTTTCCCATTCGGCCTCTCCCGATCCACCCGAAACATCCAAAAAAGCACCAAACTTTACCGCGAACGCATTCGAGCTGAACAGGAATAAGGACACCATCAGCATCAGAACTGTTTTTTTCATGAGACCTCCTGCTGTTTTGATCGTGAAAAGCCGACTAACTCATCTAGGAGGCTGTCCAACAATGAGATCCCGGCTGCAAACCCAGCTGTTTGGCCCATATTTTAGCTCCTTTTTGCCCCATAGCTACGGCTATGAGGCTGCAAACGAGCTAAAATCTGACCACAAACTGATGGATTTTCGCTTCGGCCTCTATTCTCGGATAGCCTCCTAGCCCGCAATTCGCTGATTTTTTAAAAATTCTGGAGAACTTTTTTCTGGCCACTTTCCAGTCAAATCTTTCGAAAAAGGTTATCTCCACTCAATATACCAGAAAAACGACAGATCTCTCGACGGCGGTATCGTATTGTCTGGGGTGGGGATCGTAAAGAACCCGAAATTGGGCCCCTTGGAGTCACCGATAGGTGCCGATAGGCGATAGGTGCCAAACCCGTACACTTTTTACGGCGTTCATTGTTACGCCTGATAAAGGGCCTGCAGGATGGCAATTTGTCGAGTTGAATATACTACTCGTCTTGTGATAGCCAGGGATGCCGAGGGCTGTGCCGTGGCCCGATCCTGTTGATCGGGCCGCAGGTCAATATGCGTTTGACTCAACACAATCCCTTTGAAGCCAGCAGCCGTTTCATCGGGCGCTTCTACTTCATCAGGACTGCTCACTTCTCTTCTTTGCAGAGGAGAGAGAGATTCAGTGGATCAAGCCGGAGATTCCAATCAAAATAAGATAACCGGCGACGATGTAATTCAATGCCTTGGGCATCGCCAGGATCAAAATCCCTGCCGCAATCGATAAGATGGGTTGCAGTTGTATATACATAATAGGGTCTCCTGTCAGGTTGCTGTTCCATGCTTCTGCATGACACTCTTTACGATGATCGCCATGAGCTTAATCGCGATCATGTTTGTCCTGGCCGTGATGACCCTTGCCATGATGGCCACCCTTATAGTGCCCAAACCCTCTCGGACCCCAGATACAACCCGACAGCATCGCTATTGTCATGAGAAGAACGACCAGTTTGACTAAAAATACTTTTTTCATCTGTCACCCTTTTTTTGATTATTGCTGAACACCTTTAGGTGGTTCATGCTTTAAAGTTGAGGTTTTACAAAGACGGTTCCGTAATGGCCGCAGCATCCAGAGTGACTGCGGTTTGGGCCAGTGCCCGGCCGGTCATTTTGGCGCCGGTGTTAAGGGAAATGAGCGTTTGACTCAGCAAAATCCCCTTGAAGTCGGCGGCCGTACCGAGGGTCGCCTGGCCGGAGACCTGCCAGAAGATGTTCTTGGCCTGCGCTCCGCCTAGGAGAGTTACGATGGCGCTGTTGTTCACGGTGAGGTCCTGGGCGATCTGGAAGATCCAGACGTCGTCGGCACCCCCTTCGAGAGTTACGCCGGCACTGGTGATGAGAACTCCGGTCCCCCATTTGTAGAGACCGGGAACGAGGGTTTGTCCGCTGATGTCCCCGGCATGGAGTTCGGTGAAATCAGTGTTAGACCGGCCAGCAGCGTCGGTGAAGGCGATTTCCATATCGCTGATCGCCGTAGTCATATTCGCCGGAGTCGGCGTGGCATAATCGGCGGCGTAGATACGACCGGTCACCAGCGACGAGGTTGAAAAGGCATTGGTGGAATCGGCGATAAGCGAAAACCCTGTGATGTAACTGGCGGCGGCAGGACT
>JACUTX010000227.1 GCA_014859615.1 Desulfuromonadales bacterium
GTTTGGTTGGTTTTAAATCAAAGACTTAATTGGCCGCGGATGCAATCTGATCAAATCTGATAGGTCAAAGGCAAGGTGTATCTCGCAGAGTCCGCAGAGAGAGGCAAAGGCAACGACAGTTTGATGTCATTCCCGAGGGGGGAATCGGGAATCCATGTTTCAAAGGTCCAAAAACTGGATCCCCGATAGAATCTTTCGGGGATGACATATTTTCTCCTGATATGACGGGTACACAATAGTGGCATTACCGCTAACGGATCTTAACGGAAACACCTTGCAGTCCGACCCGATTCATCACGGCTGCCATGACGATTTCGCACTGCAATGCAATATCGTCTTGACTCGTTTGCAACAACCACACTTTAGGAAACAATTAAAGGGAAAGACCCGTTTCTCCCTTGGAAATCGAGTGAACACCGTTATGTCGCAGACCATTCTCCCCTGGAAACAGGACACTTTCCCGCTAATGCTCGCCCTGACCAGCATCAACAATAATGATTTACCCCCAAGCGCACAGACAATAAATTTGACCCGTTGCAAAGTTTCATATAGTCTTAAAAACAACTCTTCACTTGTATCTGATCCAATGGGGAAAACCATGAAACATACTACCAACCAAAGGGATACACGAGAACTGGCCGACAAAGAACTTCTCGCCATAAGCCGTGCGGTCGGAAAAAGTGTACGCGCCCAAACTCTTGTCATCACCGACATCATCCAGGAAAATCTTAAAACCGAATTTACAGCCCGGCGTAAGCAAGCTGTAAAGCTTCTCAAATCGCACAAATCCGTTGCGGCCTAAACTGATCGTCATAGCCGGACCCAACGGCTCCGGGAAAACCACCTTTACCCCCCTCATGCTTGAACACGACTGGGCAGATGACTGTCGATTCATCAATCCTGACGAAATCGCCAAGAATGAATTTGGTGATTGGAACTCCCCGACGGCAGTATTGAAAGCGGTTATTCGTGCTCAGGAAATGCGCGAGGACAGTCTTAAATCGGGACAAAACATGCTGATCGAATCGGTCTTTTCTGCCCCCGATAAACTTGATTTTCTACACCGGGCCAAAAAAGCTGGATATTTCATTCGCTTTTTTTTCATCGGCACCGATAGTCCAGAGATCAATGCTGCACGCGTCACCAGGCGAGTCATCTCAGGTGGCCACGAAGTCCCTATTGCAAAAATCATTTCTCGGTATTCCAAATCGATTGCCAATGCCAGTGTCGCCATGCTGGTTGCTGATCGTGGCTATGTATATGATAATTCACTTACTGACAAAAACCCGAAAATTCTATTTCGGGTACGAGATAAAGTCGTGTACAAAGAATATCTTGATCTCAAACAGCACAGTTGGGCACAGATGATGTGCGCCGAGCTCAAATCGTTAGCCCGTTAAATATGCAGCAAACTTTTGCTTCTCTATTCGTAATTATTCACCACCCTGCTCAATCAGCACAGCATGTGGGCTACTGCTGTTGCCGGAGGGAAGTTAAGTGACAACGTTGGACGTAGGTAACAGTTGTAGACCGCATGCCGGAATAGAAGTGCTGAACAGTTACCTCTATTCAATACAGACACCTCAAAAAGTTCAAAAACTAGAACGTGTCACGTTATGCCGCAGACCATTCTCCCCTGGGAACAGGGAACCTTCCCGCTGATGCTCGCCCCGATGCAGGGGGTGACCAATCGGATCGTGCGCAAACTCTACGTCGAATCGGTCCGCCCCGATGCCGTCTTCACCGAATTTGTCCGGATCAAGCGCGAGCTGCGCAAGCGGATCTCCGCCGCCGACCGGCTCGAAATCGAGCCGGTCGGCGATGTCCCGCTCATTGTTCAGCTCATCGGCTACGGTGCGGTTGAACTGACCGAAGCGGCCCGGCAGATGGTCGATGCCGGGGTTCAGCATATCAACCTCAATCTCGGCTGCCCCTTCGGTCGCACCACCTCCGGCCTCACCGGCGGCAACGTGCTGCGCAACACCGAGAATCTGCCGACCATACTGGCCGGTCTGCGCGCCGTTGTCCCCGGCTCCCTCTCGGTGAAGATCCGCTCCGGCTACGCCGATCCGCGCCAGATCTTCGAACTGTTGCCTCTGTTCGAAGCGGTCGGACTTGATTTTCTGATTCTGCACCCCCGCACCGTGGTGCAAAAATACACCGGCTGCGCCGACCACGCTCTCACCAGGGAGGTGGTTCAGGCTACCTCTCTGCCGGTCATCGCCAACGGCGATATCAACCGCACCGCCTTCGGGAATAAACTGCGGATCGACGCCAACCCCGCCGGCCTGATGCTCGGCCGCGGCGGCATCGCCGATCCGGTGCTGTTTCAGCGTCTGCGCGGACAGGCGCCAGCCACACCCGATAGCGCCGAACGACGGCAGATTCTCGGTCAGACACTGACCGGACTTCTTCCGGGCTACCGTGAGATTTTTTGTGGGGATCATCAGATACTGAGCAAGCTCAAAGCGGTGCTTTCGGCGATGGGAGTGCCGGAACTTGAAGCAGAGATCGTACGGTTGAAAAGGATTCAAAAGCTCGATGCTTTCGCAGCAGCCGTCAACCGGCTTCTACCGTAAAACGTAGTCGCTCCACGGATACGGGCAGCACTCAAATCGAGCCAACATCATTAATTATCTTTTCAATAGTCGCGGCAAGTGGTTTCATTTTATTCTCACACACCCAGAAAATTTCTTCTGCATCGACATCAAAATAGTGATGCGAAATAATATCTCGCATCCCCTTTGCGCCTTTCCAGTCTATTTCCGGGTATTGTGACAAAAGTTTATGATTGGTAATCTTGTCAATATTCTTCAGGCTTTCACCGATTGCGATTATCACCATGCAAATGGCATCAAGTTTTTCCATCCCTTCCGGAGTATCCGTAAAAAACTCGACCGAATCTACAGACTCAAATCGTTTATTAACCCGACCTATCGCAGCCGATGTTTGTTTCAACACCTCCAGAAGCATATCTTTATCGTACATAGATCGCCTCCTTCTTGATTCTTCGCTTTAAAAATGGGTTCATTTTTTCACGAAATCGCACGATATCAACGGGAATTTTCAACACCCCCTCCAACTCCTCTTTGATATGAACAATAGCGAAAGGATCTGGTATTTTTGTTTTTATAACAATATCAGCATCACTGCATACAGAATCCTGATTCCTTGCAAATGAGCCAAAAACACCAATTGACTCGATTCCGTATTTTTCACCACTGACCTTTTTAAACTCTTCCAGCTTCTTCAATAAGTCAGATCTGTTCATTTTTTTACCCCCTATGCTTCCAGAGTCAGAGGTGTCAGATAGCAGGAGACACAGCACCTGTTCTGATCTTAGCAGTTCATCTGACTTTTTATCAAAAAAATTGTCATCTTTCAGCACAATCAGAGATATCTGTCATTCTCGAAAGTTTAATCGGGAATCCAAACCATAAAATCATGAATGTCTGGCACAAATCTTTCTTTACACTATTTACACGATCATCGTAATATTTAGACTCTGAATATTCTTTCACAAGTGCGTTCGAGTACGGCGTATCAAGATTTAAGTTTCGGGCTTTCTCCGCTGCTATCGATCAAACTCAAACATAATAGCAAGCCCCCAGTCGCACGTTAGTATCCCTTGCGAGTACCCACCCGGATCTCTGTCAACAATAAAAATTTACCCCCAATCTAATTGACCGGACTTTTACCCGGCTATCGTGAGATTTTTTGTGGGGATCATCAGATACTGAGCAAGCTCAAAGCGGTGCTTTCGGCGATGGGAGTGCCGGAACTTGAAGCAGAGATCGTACGGTTGAAAAGGATTCAAAAGCTCGGAGCTTTCGCAGCAGCCATTCAACGGCTCACGGCATAACCGGCAGCTTCTGATCTGGATTAATATTCAACGCGAACGAGCGAGATAACTGACCCGTCCTGGACCCGCCTTGCTCGCATTGCCAATACCCTGAATAGAGGTCAGCCTTTTCACCGCTTATCGGCCAGATAACCGTATTACCG
>JACUTX010000228.1 GCA_014859615.1 Desulfuromonadales bacterium
ATCCAGCTTTTCAATCTTTAAAATCTGGATTCCCGATCAAAATCGCCTCGGGAATAACAGAAACAGTCGTTGCCTTTGCCTCTCTTCGCTTCAACTCTTTTTAACGGCATTTTCCAACAGTCTCTGCACAAACCCGGCATCGAGTCCGGTAATCAATATTCGTTTGTGCCGCGATTTATCACCGGAATAGATCGAAACATCCCGTTTAGGCAGACCGCACAGCTTGGCGATAAATTCACAGCAGAGCTTATTCGCCGCTCCGTCAACCGGCGGTGAGGTCAAGCGGACTTTAAGTTCTCCGTTTTGCTCACCGACAATCTCGTTTTTACTCGCCCGTGGCTGAACATGCAGCGCAACAATCAGACCGTCTGCCACCGGTTGCAGCCAATCGGGCATCAAAGATCTCCGGGGTTGAAGCTGTTGTCGTCGAGATCAAAATCGATGTCGTTGAGTTCGCTGGCGGTAATCTCATCAAAAGGGAGGGATTCTTCAAGGAGGTGATTTTCGCTTCGCCCCCTTTGAACTTGGACAACTTCGAGATCGAGCAGTTTGATGTGACTCATCACCAGCGCCCGCATGCTGGTTTCGAAAGAGACTTTTTGCCGTTTCACTTCCTGAATCTCATTGATCAACTGAATGCGACGCTCTTCTGAATCACGGACGATCCGTTCCCCTTGCAGCTGCGCGTTGGCTGTAATGATCTCCGCTTCCCTCCGGGCGTTTTTCTTGATCTCACCCGCGATCTGCTGCGAAGCGACCAGAGTCTCTTTAAGCATCGCCTCCCGACCTTTTAATTCATCAAGGGACGCATTGGTCCGCGCCAGCTGTTCGCGCAACTCCTGATTCATCCGCATCAGGCGCTCCATTTCGCTCCCGACCTGTTCCAGAAATTCGTCAACCCCGTATTTTTCATAGCCCAAAGGCCGGGTTTTGAACTGCTGCTGCTGAATATCGATCGGCGTAATAGCCATAATTTATTAACCTCAGTTAAGACTTTGAGCGAGCTGGTAGAGGCCGGACAGAACGATTCGCTGAATAAAAAAGAGGAACAGCAGCAGGACAATCGGCGTCAGATCAATGCCGCTGAAAACCAGAGGGAGCAGACGCCGGATCTGATAGAAGACCGGTTCGGTCGCGCTGTATAAAAAACGGACGATCGGGTTGCTCGGATCAGGGTTGACCCAGGAGATCAGCGCCCGCCCGATGATAATATAGATATAGAGTTGAATCAGCAGATTGAGGAGCTGGGCAAAAGCAATAATCAGTTCACTTAACAACGTTTACACCTCGTTTCGTGTTGACGCAGGCGTAACTGCCTGCAACTGCTAAACTTTATACAGGAAGATCGACAAAAGTGTCAATTTCTTTCCCTTTCGATCCACCCTGCACCACCCTTTGACAATAACCTGAAAAACCGTTAAAGTATCGCACTTTCGAAACTTTTATTTTCTATGCAGAGGACAATCATGGTTCGCACTAATAATCTTAAAGTCACCAGTGTCTCGCCGATTATCTCACCGGAAGTTCTGAAACAGGTCTTCCCCATCTCGGACAAGTCAGCCGAATTTGTCACCCGCTCGCGTGCTGCTATTCAGAACATTCTCTGGAATCGTGATCCGCGACTGATGGCGGTGGTCGGCCCTTGCTCCATTCACGATCCTGAGGCGGCATTCGACTATGCCGGCAGGCTGGCCAAGTTAAGCGAGGAGATTGACGACCAGATCCTTGTGGTGATGCGGCTCTATTTTGAAAAGCCACGGACGACCGTCGGCTGGAAAGGGTTGATCAACGACCCTGAGCTGAATGGTTCTCACCAGATCTCCAAGGGGCTCGGCGTCGCCCGCCGTCTGCTCTGCAAAATCAACGACCTCGGTCTGGCTGTCGCCACCGAGATGCTCGATCCGATCACGCCGCAGTACATGGCCGATCTGCTCAGCTGGGGTGCCATCGGCGCCCGAACCACCGAATCACAGGTGCACCGCGAGATGGCCAGTGGACTCTCCTTTCCGGTCGGCTTCAAAAACGGCACCGACGGCAGTCTGCAAATCGCCCTCGACGCCATGCAGGCTGCGCTGCATTCCCACAGTTTTCTCGGCATCAACCATGATGGGCGCGCTGCAATTATCACGACGACCGGAAATCAGGATGTCCACATCGTTCTGCGCGGCGGCAACTCCGGTCCGAACTACAGCCCGGCTAATATCGCCGATACCGCTGAACGCCTGAGTAAGGCTGGCCTTCAAACCGGGATCATGGTCGATTGCAGCCACGCCAATGCCAACAAAAACCATGAAAAACAGGTCGAAGTTCTCAATAATGTTATGGAGCAGATCCAGAATGGCTCAAACAAGCTGGCGGCGGTAATGATCGAAAGCAACATCGAAGCGGGGAATCAATCGATCGGTGAAGATCCGGCCACGCTGAAATATGGACAGTCGATCACCGATAAATGCGTCGACTGGAGCACCACTGAAACCATGTTGCGCAACGCTCATGCTCTCTTGAAATCGTGCGGCGGCCGTTCCATATGAAGACCACTTTTCCGAAACCAGAGCCGGCAACCGGCTGCTGACCGCCCAAAGCGCCGCCGGGAGTGGCGCAAAACAACCTGGAGACCGCAGCCTGCTCGCCACCGTCGCCACCCGACCGGTCGCGGGAACGTCCGGGGTACCGCCTCTGCCGCTATGTTTGCGGCTGGATCGAAACCCCGATCGGTGATCTGCCGCAAGTGACCAGTCAGCTGAAATTTCTCGATATCGCCGGTCACACGGCGATGCGCTGGGGGTTTGGCCGCAGTCGTTACAGCCTCGCCCCGGGACTCTACGCCATCGGCGTCCCGACCCCGGATTCCGAAGTCCTCGTCTGCGCCAACTACAAACTGAGCTTTGACGTTTTACGTCGCGCGGTAAAGGGGCTGAATCTCTGGATTCTGGTTATCGACACCAAAGGGATCAACGTCTGGTGTGCTGCCGGCAAAGGGACCTTCGGCACCGCCGAGATTGTCCACCGGGTTGAGGCGACACAGCTCAGTCAGGTTGTCAGCCATCGCCGCCTGATTCTGCCGCAGCTCGGCGCGCCAGGCGTCGCTGCGCATGAAGTTCGCAAACAGAGCGGCTTCAGCGTCATCTACGGACCGGTTCGGGCTACCGATATTAAACCGTTTCTGGCCGCCGACAAACAGGCAACCGCGCAGATGCGCCGGGTCACCTTCTCCACCTGGGATCGTATCATCCTGACCCCGGTCGAACTGACTGTTCTCTGGAAAAATATTCTCTGGTCCGCCCTGATCCTGTTTATCCTCGGCGGAATCGGGCCGTCGATCTTCTCCTTTGCGGCGGCCTGGAGTCGCGGCAGTTCAGCCATCCTGATCGGTCTGACCGGTCTGATCACCGGCGCGGTCCTCACCCCGATTCTTCTCCCCTGGCTGCCGGGGCGCGCTTTCGCCCAAAAAGGGGCGATCGCCGGAGTTGCCGTCGCCACTCTTTTATTGATCGGCACCGGTCCCTACAGTTTCGGCGCGGGACTCGCCACCCTGTTCAGCCTCACCGCCGTCGCCTCCTTCGCCGCCATGAATTTCACCGGCTCATCGACCTATACCTCACCGAGCGGAGTCGAAAAAGAGATGCGCATCTCGATTCCACTACAGAGCTGCGCAGTTCTGCTGGCTGGCGGCATCTGGATCTGGACCGCTTTTTAAGGAGTGCATCATGCCGGAATTAAAATATCTTGCAGGGGTGGTTACGCTTCAATACGATGCGCCGACCTGCATCGGTTGCGGGATCTGTGCCATGGTCTGTCCACACGGGGTGTTTGTTGTCGAAGCGAAAAAAGCTTGTATCACTGATCGCGACCGCTGTATCGAATGTGGTGCCTGCGCCAGAAACTGCCCGGTCGAAGCGATCCGCGTCAAAGCCGGAGTCGGTTGTGCCAGCGCCATTATCTACAGCTGGATCACCGGCAACGAACCGAGTTGCGATTGTGAAGGGGGGAGTAGTTGCTG
>JACUTX010000015.1 GCA_014859615.1 Desulfuromonadales bacterium
GGTGGTTGATTGGCTCAATTTTATTCCGGTCGCGATCCTTGCAGCTCTGGTTGCTCCGGGGCTGTTTGCCGAAAGTGGCAGTCGCAACCTGGTCTTGGGCCGGCTGGAATTATGGGTGGCGATACCGACTTTGGTCTTTGCCTTGAAAACCAGGTCACTTGGCGGTACGGTCGTGATCGGAATGTTGCTTTACTGGTTTGGCGGGATGCTGCTTGATTAAAAAAAGTCGCCATCTCCACAAAGACGATGGCGACCGGATGTCATCAGGAGGAAAAGCCTTTTTGACATCATTCTTCGTATTTTAAAATGACAATGTTACAGCCGCGCCACCGGTAAATTCTTCGCGGATACCAGCATAGTTTTTGGCATCGTTGCTCAGCGGCGTTGAATAGAGCATTGAGGCACCGACGCTCACCTGCTGTGTGACCGCAAAATCGACAGCGGCTGACAACTCAAGATTGTGAAACCAGGCATCTTCGGTACCGAAGCCGTCTGTATCGTCTATCAGGTAGCTGCCGGTCGCACCGAGACTCAGTCCAAGGGCGTCGGAGAGTTCGATGTCGTGGCTGATGCCGAAGGTCGTGTAAAGGGTGTCGAATTCATCATAATCATAGTAGACGGTCAAGGTCGGACTGAGTAAAAGGTTCAGCCCCAGTCCGAGGTAGAGTTCGTTGGTGTCGTTGAGCCCATCGACATTGTAAAGAATATTGCCGACGCTCAGCGCAAGGCTCTCACCCAGGTCAGTAGAATAGTCGAGGACAACGTCGACTTCGTTGAGTTCACCGCTGTTTTCACTCAAGTTTCCCCACCAGCTGACGGTAAGGCTGCCGAAGCTGACATCGGCTCCACTCTGAACAGCAACCTTGTCGTCCTGACTTAAATCGAAGCCACGCCAGACATACTTGCTATAAACTCCGGCGTACAGATCACCCGTAACCTCAACGGCAGCAAATGCCGTACTCGCTGCACCTGAACAAATGATTCCGAAAAGCAGACTCACAATTAACTTTTTCATTGGTATGACTCCTTGTTGTTTGAATAGAGGCCGGGGGACCCGTGCCACCCGGCCGGTTAAGGCAAAAGCGGTTTGATTATCAGTGCGCGCTGCTCGCGCCGGAGGAGATCTTCTGGAAATCAGGATAGGCTTCCATGCCGATCTCGGTAACGTCCATACCGCGAAACTCTTCCTCTTCGCCGACGCGGATGCCGACGGTGAATTTAAGAACCAGCCAGACGATCGAACTGGCAACGATCACAAATGCTCCGGTCGCTGCGACGCCGATCAGCTGGGTGACAAAACTCGCTTCGCTGTTCGTGAACGGTACGGCCAAGGTCCCCCAGATACCGCAGACCAGGTGAACAGAGAGAGCACCGACCACATCATCAATCTTGAGTTTATCGAAGAAGGGGACAGCCAGAACAACCAGCACGCCGCCGACAGCGCCGATGAGAACGGCGGCACCGAGTGAAGGGGTGTCAGGTCCGGCGGTGATCGAGACCAGGCCTGCCAGCGCGCCGTTTAAAGCCATGGTTACGTCAACTTTTTTGTAAAGAATCTGGACCATGATCATGGCGGCAATCATGCCGCCGCAAGCGGACATATTGGTGTTGACGATGACATTCCCCATAGCGATGGCGGAGGCTGCATCGCCGAGCGCGAGAACCGAGCCGCCGTTAAAGCCGTACCATCCCATCCAGAGGATGAACGTGCCCAGAGTCGCAAGCGGAATATTCGAGCCGGGGATTGGGTTGATCTGCCCTTTTTTGCCATACTTCCCTTTGCGGGCACCGAGGATGATGGCACCGGTCAAGGCGGCCCAGCCACCGACGGAATGTACGATGGTCGATCCGGCAAAATCGACGAAACCGAGTTCTGAGAGCCATCCTCCCCCCCAACCCCATGAACCCTGGACCGGATAGATGATGCCGGTCAGTACGACGCAGAAGGCGAGAAACGGCCAGAGTTTGATCCGCTCGGCGACACAACCGGAGACGACCGAACAGGCCGCGCCACAGAAGACCATCTGGAAAAACCAGTCGGAAGCAGCCGAGTAGCCGGCCGAAAAATCACCGGCGGCGGCTGCGGCATCATCTGCGCCCCAAAGACCGAGGGAGCCGATGTATCCGCCGTCGACACCGTTATACATCAGGTTGTAACCGATCAGATAGAACAGCACGCCAGCTATGCCGAACAAAGCGATGTTCTTAAGGCAGATCGTTGCGACGTTCTTGGAGCGGACGAGACCGGATTCGAGCATGCCGAAACCGGCGGCCATCCACATCACCAGAATTCCCATGACCAGAAATGAGAATGTGTTCAGTATGTAGCTCATCTCGGATACCGGCGCCTCTTCGGCTATCGCCAGACTCGGCAGGACAACCAGCAGACCCGTAGCCAGCAGATAAATTAATCTCTTCATTGTTTTTCTCTCCTTATCGATGCAGTTATTTGTGGTTGGCGTTTCATTACAGGGAATCGATTCCGGACTCGCCGGTACGGATTCGAATGGCCTGCTCCACATCCGTGACAAAAATTTTGCCGTCGCCGATCCGTCCGGTTCGCGCTGCTTCCTGAATCGCGGCAAGTGTCGGTGCGAGTTGATCGTCGGCAATGACGAGGGTGATCATGATTTTAGGGAGAAACTCAACCTGGTACTCGGCGCCACGGTAGGTTTCGCTCTGCCCTTTTTGTCGACCAAATCCACGGACTTCGCAGACAGTCATGCCGACAATACCGAGATCTGTGAGGGCTGATTTGACATCTTCGAGTTTGAACGGCTTGATGATGCATTCGATCTTTTTCATGCGCATTCTCCTTTTTGGGCAATAAAAAAAGGCACCGGATCTTCTTGTACGGAAGAGCGGGCGCCTTTGCCTTTGATTCATCAGCGTGTGAAAACGTCGTTGTCTTCGTCGGCTCTCATGTACTTTGTTCTGGTACTGATTTATTTTGTTAGTTGTTTGTCTATTCAGCACAAGCTGTGCCAAATGTTTAAATCACCATAATATCAGACAGTTATCTCTATATTGATGTGTGGTGTGCAAAAAAAATAATCAGGATAGGGCGGCTGGCGCCTCTTCTTGAGGCATTGACCCCCTTTGGCGATGCAGTCTGGCGCAGTCAACGTTTTTGCAGCTATGAGAGGAGTGCTGATTGTGAACGGCGATGCGCGTATGCATTCGCCAAACTTTTGATAATTTTCAAGCAGATTGCATTTCTTTGTATCGGTTAGCCTGATTTTTGTTAGAATACCTCGCATCATTCATTTGGCAGTGGAGGTTATTAAAATATGGCGCGCAAGCTGTTTATTGCCGCAACGGGACAGAATAGCGGTAAGACCACGACCAGTCTCTCTTTGATGTATATGGCTCGCAAGAAATACAAGCGGGTCGGCTTTATTAAACCGATCGGGCCGAAGCCATCGGAATATAACGGCATAGAGGCGGATAAGGATGCTATTGTTATGGCCCGGGTTTATGGACTGGAGGCCGATCTGGCACTGATGTCCCCTTTTGTCCTCAAACCGGGGGATACCCGGAAATTTTTGGATGGAGAAATTTCCACAGATTTGATTCGGCAGAAGATTCGGCGTGCGATTGAAATTCTTGAAGAAAAAAATGATTTTCTGATCATTGAGGGGGCCGGACACTCAGGCGTCGGCTCCGTGGTCGGCTTTGGCAATGCACAGATTGCCAAGGAGTTTGATGCCCCCGTTCTGATGGTCGCCGGTGGTGGTCTGGGTGATGTTGTCGACTCCATGCATCTGAATCTGGCTCTGTTTGAAAAATTTCAGGTTTCGGTCCGCGCCCTGCTGGCGAACAAGATCATTCCCGAAAAGAGGGATCGAAACCTGCGCTATTTGAACCAGGCGTTTGCTGATCTTTCGATCAAGGTGATCGGCGGCTTCAACTATCAACCGATCCTGGCGAACCCAACTTTGCGCAGGGTCAGCACTGTTCTCAATGTGCCGCTCTGTTCGGCAACCGATGATGAGGCGCAGCGGATCGCGCATCATATCCAGATCGGCGCTGCATCGACCCAGCGGGTTACAGAATTGCTCGGGGATTCGTCGCTGGTGGTTGTGAACAGAAGTCGTGACGAGCTTTTGGTCACTTTGGCCAATCTTTATCAGATCGCAGAATATAAAGAAAAGATTGCCGGTCTGGTGATTCCGGGTATCGGTGAGGTAAGCCGGATTACACAGACCATTCTCGATCGAAGCGGTATCCCTTATATTCGCGTTCACCGCAGCACGTCGGAGGTCTTTGCGACTCTCAATGAGGATGTCTCCAAGATCACTGCCGAAGACACACACAAGATCAGCCTGATTCAGGAATTAGCTGATTTCCGTTTCGATTTTGACACCATTGACGGACTGCTCGATTGATGTCCCGATTGGGGGCGGCTTCTTCTGAATGATCGCAATGATGAGGTGTTATGAAAAGAATCAAGTTTTTTTTCGTTTGTTTCTGCCTGGTTTTGTCAGTCGTACCGGCCCTGGCAGTGGATGATATTTACGGTCTGCAGGCAGAGGCGCAGGCCGGAGATGTCAAGGCGCAGTTCAGGCTCGGACGGATTTATGAAACGGGTGAAGAGGGGTATCAAGATCCGTATGAATCAGCCCGGTGGTATGCGATGGCGGCGGCGCAAGGGTTGCGTGAGGCGCAGCTGAATCTTGGCCGGATGTATGCGCAGGGGCGCGGCGTCGCACAGGATTATGCAAAAGCCGTGGAACTCTATCTTCTCGCAGCCGAGCAGGAGCAGGCGGAGGCGCAGACAAATCTGGCCATACTTTATCTTCAGGGGGAAGGGATCGCACAGAGTCTTGCTGATGCCGTGAAGTGGTTTCGGCGCGGAGCTGATAATGGCAATGCTGTGGCGCAGTATAGCCTGGCTCTCTTGTATCAAAGTGGCGAGGCGATCCCCAAAAATATCCCCCAGGCGCTGAAATATTATGAATTGGCGGCAGCGCAGGGGCACATGTTGGCCCAGGTGGCTGCCGGTGATCTCCTCTTTTTTGGTGAGGGGGTGCCGAAGGATTTTGTTGCGGCAGCCAAATGGTACAGGCTGGCTGCTGAGCGCGGAGATTCCCGCTCGCAGCAGCAACTCGGTGATCTGTACTATATCGGTGAAGGTGTTGGTCAGGATTTTGCGGCGGCGGCCAGCTGGTATCGCAAGGCGGCGGAACAGGGAGAGGCTGGTGCCCAGTATATTCTCGGCGTGCTCTATGCCGAAGGGAAGGGTGTCGTACAGGATGATGCGGTAGCGGTCTACTGGTATCGGAAGGCGGCGGATAAGGGGGTGGCGGAAGCGCAGGCGAGTCTCGGTTTGATGTACCGTCAGGGGCGCGGTCTGAAACAGAGTGATAAGCAGGCTTTTTTCTGGTTTGAAAAGGCGGGAAAGCAGGGGGAAACTACGGCCCAATTCAATCTGGCCGATCACTACTATCGGGGCCTCGGGGTGATTCCGGACATGATCAAAAGCTATTCGTGGTTACTGTTGGCCGCCGAGGGTGGAAATGCTGAAGCGGCTGTGGTTTTACCTAAGGTAAAAGAGACTCTGACAGAGATTGAGGTCTCAATGGCGACTGTTCAGGCGAAAACATATCGCAAGGCTTACAGCCGCTGACACGCGTTATTTCCGCTTGACAAGGTGTAACTCATGGTATATAAAAAGCGCCTGCTGAATCGGGATTACAGTGTAAAAGAGTCTGCAAGATATTGTTTTAAAAGGTAAAATATTCAAGATCAGTCAGCTTATTGGTTTTCAGGCGGTGTAGCTCAGTTGGTTAGAGCATGCGGCTCATATCCGCAGTGTCCGGAGTTCGAATCTCTGCACCGCCACCATTTCAAGTCCCCTCCGGCACCCGGGGGGGACTTTTTGGTTGTGTTCTCACATTGGTGCTGCCATGTTGAAAAGACTGGAAAAAGCAGTTAAGAATGCATGTCGGGTCAATCCGGGCGAGCGGGTCTTGTGTGCGGTAAGCGGTGGAGCGGACTCTGTCGCTCTGCTGCTCCTGCTCAAGCAGCTTGCCGACCGCGGTTTGTTCTCTCTTTGTGCTGCGCATCTTGATCACTGTTTACGCACACAGAGTGGTGCCGATGCTGTTTTTGTCGCGGAGCTCTGCTTATCGCTGCATGTCCCTTTGATCTCAGAGGCTATCGATGTTCAGGCTCTCTCTGCCCAGCGGCGGGAGGGGCTGGAGGCGGCTGGCCGGTTTGCGCGGCGGCGCTTTTTAGAGCGGGTGGCGCAGGAACAGGGGTGCACGGCGATCGCCCTGGCTCATCATGCCGACGACCAGGCGGAGACGGTTCTGTTTCGATTGACACGCGGGAGCGGTTTGACCGGGTTGGTGGCTATGCGTCATCGTTCTGGCCCCTATATTCGCCCGTTGCTCACCTTTAGTAAAAGCGAATTGAACGACTGGTTGGTGGCAAACGGGGTTGTTTGGCGCGAAGATGCAACTAATCTGGATCTGAGATTCAGTCGCAATCGGATCCGTCAGCAAGTTCTGCCGGCTCTGCGTCAGATTAATCCGCAGACGGTTGCCGCTCTCTGCCGCTTCAGCAGTCAGGTTGCTCTGGAAGAAGATTTCTGGCGGGAGGAGGTTGATGCTGTTCTGGCTAAGCATCTGGTTGTCGGGGAGCAAGGGGCAACTCTGTCTCTTTCAATCGAAACGCTGTTGATTCTTCATCCGGCGCTGCGTCGCCGGGTTATTCGTGGTCTATTAGGACGCTTGCCCGGCGATCTGCAACAGTTTGAATCGGGTCATATTGATCAGATTGAAGCGCTGCTGCTGGGCTCGAAGCCCCAAGCAGAGACCTGTCTGCCAAAGGTCTGGGTTGCCCGCAGGTACGATAAACTGTTGATCTGTGCGCAACCACCTGAAATTATGCCGTTTGAATTTGTTGTTCCGAAGGAGGGGATCTATCCTCTTCCGAATGGAGAGCGGCTGGTCGTGGTGCTGGCCTCTGGTTCTGAGTCGGCTCCTCACTCTTCTGTGGTGGAGTTTGATGCCGGGCAGGTTTCGTTCCCTCTGGTTGTCCGTTCCGTCAGGGCCGGAGATCGCTTTCACCCTTGCGGAATGGTCGGGCATAAACGGTTGAAGAACTATTTTATCGACAATAAAA
This sequence comes from Desulfuromonadales bacterium, assembly GCA_014859615.1. Taxonomy (GTDB): domain Bacteria; phylum Desulfobacterota; class Desulfuromonadia; order Desulfuromonadales; family UBA2294; genus Kmv16. The sequence goes on from JACUTX010000015.1 coordinate 7,132, forward strand.
TTCCCTTTGAAATTCGGGAAAAAATTCCGGTTGTCTCTGCCGGGAAGACGATTCTTTGGCTGGCTGGAGAGAGACGCTGTGAGGGGGGCTGGCCGGTTGACGGCAGGCCGAAGCTGCAAATGCGACTCGAACCGGCAGATTTTGTCGATGAATAGCTTGTTTTGCGGTTTTTTTTATGGTAATTTTTGCTGCCGCTAAAGTCGTGTTTACGCGTAATTATCAACGTTATTAACGAATAGGAAAGAGATAGGGGGTAAGGGTGAATCAGTTTTACAGGAATCTGGCTCTATGGCTGGTTATTTGTCTGGTTATGATCATGGTTTACAACATGGTGACCCAGCCGGAAAAAGAGCTGAAGCCGATCAGTTATACGACCTTTATCACCGCCGTTGAGGAAGGGCGTGTTCGCGATATTACGGTTCAGGGCGCGACCATAGAGGGCTCTTATAATGACGATACGGTTTTTACGACATATGCGCCGGACGATCCGTCTCTGATCGAAACCTTGCGTACCAAGGGGGTCCAGATTGAGGTGAAGCCGGCTGAGGATCGCAGTTTCATGTTCAGTCTTCTGGTCTCATGGGCGCCGATTCTGCTGCTGATTGCCGTATGGGTTTTCTTTATGCGACAGATGCAGTCGGGTGGCGGCAAAGCGATGAGCTTCGGGAAGAGTAAAGCCAAGCTTCTCTCCGATACGCAGACCCGCGTCACCTTCAGCGATGTCGCCGGAGTTGATGAGGCAAAAGAAGAGCTTGAAGAGATTGTCGCTTTTCTGAAGGACCCGAAGAAATTTTCGCGCCTCGGCGGACGGATTCCGAAAGGGGTTCTTCTGATCGGCCCTCCCGGCACCGGAAAAACTCTTCTCGGTCGGGCAATTGCCGGTGAGGCCGGGGTCCCTTTCTTCTCAATCTCCGGTTCCGATTTCGTCGAAATGTTTGTTGGCGTCGGTGCCAGTCGTGTGCGTGATATGTTCGATCAGGGGAAGAAAAATGCCCCATGTATCCTTTTTATCGATGAGATTGATGCCGTTGGACGGCATCGTGGTGCCGGCATGGGCGGGGGGCATGATGAGCGCGAGCAGACCCTGAACCAGTTGCTGGTCGAGATGGATGGCTTTGAGTCGAATGAAGGGGTTATTCTGATTGCCGCGACCAACCGCCCCGATGTGCTCGATCCGGCCCTGTTGCGTCCCGGACGTTTTGATCGACAGGTTATGGTGCCGCGGCCCGATGTGAAGGGGCGGCTTAAAATTCTGCAGGTCCATTCGCGCAAGGTCCCTCTCTCCGGGGATGTCAAGCTGGAGATTGTTGCCAAAGGGACCCCCGGATTTTCTGGTGCCGATCTTGGTAACCTGATCAACGAAGCGGCTCTGCTGGCGGCCCGGGCTGATAAAGAGACGGTCGATATGGTTGATGTTGAGGCGGCTAAGGATAAAGTCATGATGGGGGCAGAACGTCGCTCGATGGTGATCACCGACGAGGAGAAGAAGGTCACCGCCTATCATGAAGCCGGGCATGCTCTGGTAGCGCTCTTTATCCCCGGAGCCGATCCGGTGCATAAAATCTCTATTATTCCGCGTGGTCGTGCCATGGGTGTGACCATGTTTTTGCCGACTGAAGAGAAATATAACGAAACCGAGCAGGGGCTCTATACCCGTATCTGTACCCTGCTGGCCGGGCGCATCGCTGAGGAGATGACCTTTGCCTCGATCACCAGTGGTGCATCGAATGACCTTGAACGTGCCACGGCGATCGCGCGTAAAATGGTCTGCGAATGGGGGATGAGTGATAAACTCGGACCGTTGAGCTACGGCGAGAAAGAGGGAGAAGTTTTTCTCGGTCGGGATTATGGGCACGTCAAAAATTACAGCGAAGCGACGGCGGTCGAGATCGATAATGAAATCCGTCGCATCGTGCGTGAGAATTATGAGCGGACACGCAAGATTCTGAAGGAGAATAAAGAGGCTCTGGTCCGGGTCGGTGAGGCCCTTCTTGAGCGGGAAAACATGGATGGGCATGAACTGCGTGTTCTGGTCTTTGGCGAGGATGCCGCCGAGGTCGCTTCGGAAGAGGGCGAAACGATCGCTCCTTCTGAGGGGCCGTGTATCGATCAGAACAACCAGGTTGAAAAATGATCCTGCACGATAAGGGGGGCGATACGCCTCCCTTGCTTTTGGGACGAAACTGTCGGTTGAATCTCGATCGACCGTTGATGATGGGGATCCTGAATGTGACCCCGGATTCTTTCTATGATGGTGGCTGGTATCTGCAATCTGACCGGATCATCCAGCGTGCCGGTCAGATGGTTGACGAGGGGGCTGATCTGATTGATGTCGGTGGCGAGAGCACCCGCCCCGGATCGACGCCGGTATCGGAGCAGCAGGAGCTGGACCGGGTTGTTCCGGTCATCGAAGCTTTGACCGCCCGTTTCGAATGCCCGGTTTCAATCGATACCAGTAAGAGTGTCGTGGCTTGTGAAGCGGTGAAGGCTGGTGCAGATTTTATTAATGATATCAGCGGCTTAACTTTTGATTCTGCGATGACCGGGGTGGTTGCGGATTGTGGAGCCGGGCTCTTTTTGATGCATACCCGGGGGCGACCCGATCAGATGCAGAAGAATACCGAGTACAAAGATCTGATGCGGGATGTCCTTGCTGTTTTGCGCAGCGGGATTGATAAAGCGGTTGCCGCCGGGGTCTCTTTGGATAAAATTGCCGTCGATCCGGGGGTCGGCTTCGGCAAATCGATCGATGGCAATCTGGAGATTCTACGGCGGCTTTCAGAGCTGCAATCGCTTGGTCGACCTGTTCTGCTCGGCACTTCACGCAAGAGTTTTATCGGCAAGATTCTAGGTTGTGCAAATCCGGAAGGTCGGCTCTACGGCTCTCTGGCAACGATTGCTCTCGGAGTGGCCGGAGGGGCGCGTATTTTTCGTGTTCATGATGTCGCCGCTACGTCTGACGTTGCCAGGATCGCCTGGGCCGTCAAACAAGGTTCCTGTCCAGATGTTTGAGTAAAATCATGAATGAGATTTTGAATTTTTTTAATTTCCGATGGCTGCTTGACCTGCTCGATATAGCGCTGGTCTCTTTTATCATCTATCGGATTTTTCTTTTGATTAAAGGGACACGAGCCGTGCAGATGTTGCTCGGGCTCGCCGTTATTCTTCTGGTTTATGTTTCGGCCCAGATCGGCGAACTCTACACCCTGCACTGGATTCTTGATAATTTTCTCTCTTCAATTATTCTGGTTATTGTCGTTATTTTTCAGAGTGACATTCGACGGGCCTTGATTCATGTTGGCCGCAACCCCTTTTTTGCCGATCTCTCCTACCGGGAGGAATCTGAAATCCTTGAGGAGTTGACCAAGGCCTGTTCGGCACTTGCTGCCCGGCGGATCGGGGCGTTGATTGTGATCGAAAGGGAGACCGGAATCAACGATTTCCTTGAAGTCGGGGTCGAAATTGACGCTAAAGTCTCCAGTGAACTGATCCAGACTATTTTTAATCCGGCAGCACCGGTTCATGATGGTGCCCTCGTTTTGCAGGAAGGGCGATTGACCCGGGCAGGCTGTTTTCTCCCCCTTACGCAAGATGGCGAGGTGAGTCGTAAACTTGGAACCCGACACCGTGCGGCGATCGGTTTGACCGAACTGGTCGATGCCGTCGCCATTGTCGTGTCGGAAGAGACCGGTAAAGTGGCGGTGGTCGTCGGTGGTCGTCTGACCCGTGATCTGGATACTCCTACTCTTAAGCGGGTTCTGACCCGACTTTTGAATCCGAGGAAGACGACCCGCCCGAAACAGAAACGATAGAAGTGACATGAACCTGTTGACTGAAAACTGGATGATAAAGTTACTGTCGCTTGTCTTCGCATTGGTACTCTGGTTCTTTGTGATGGGTGAGCAGAATCTTGAAAAAGGGTTTGCTGTCCCGATCGAGCTGTCGAACATACCGGAAGGTTTGATTGTCAGTAACAGTGTCCCGAGTCTGATCGATGTGCGGATCAGTGGCCCGCGTTCGATTCTGTTCAATCTGCAGCAGCGCGATCTTGCCATCAATATTGATCTGAAAGGGTTAAGCCCTGGGGTCACTTCTTATAAACGTCTCGAAGAGCGTTTTAACCTGTCACGGAATCTTAAAGTGACCCGGGTCTCTCCGTCGATTATTGATGTCAGTCTTGATCGGATCCGGGCCAAGCGCGTCCCGGTTAAGGTGCTGCTCGATGGTGATCCGCCTGTCGGTTTTGAAGTTGTCTCGGTGGTGGCAAAGCCGTCACATGTTACAGTGAGTGGTGCCGGGAGTGAATTGAAAAATGTCAGTGAGGTCTCGACCGATCTGATTCAAATTTCGGCGGTTCGTGAAGATTTTACACAGATGGTGCCAATCGATTATGTTGGAACCTTCACGGCATTAAAAGATGATAAAACTGTTGAGGTGACGGTTGTAATCAGGCCGATCAACCGACCTGCCAAAGGTAGATGATGAAAAAAAAACTGTTTGGAACCGATGGCGTTCGTGGTGTGGCGAATGTCTATCCGATGACGGCGGAAATCGCCATGCAACTCGGTCGGGCGATCGCTTATTTGTCACGCGATGGCGATCGGCGTCACCGGATTATTATCGGTAAGGATACGCGTCTCTCCTGTTATATGCTGGAGAATGCGCTGGTTGCCGGTATCTGTTCGATGGGGGTTGATGTCTATCAGGTCGGACCGATGCCGACCCCGGCGATCGCTTTTCTGACGGCGTCTATGCGGGCTGACGCCGGAGTCATGATCTCTGCTTCACATAATCCCTATCAGGACAACGGTATTAAATTCTTTTCTAAAGACGGGTTTAAACTTCCGGACGCCGCCGAGATGGAGATCGAAAGTCTGGTCTTGTCCAATCGGATTGATTCATTGCGACCGGTTGCCGATGCGGTCGGTAAAGCCTATCGATTGGATGATGCCAGGGGACGCTATATTGTTTTTCTGAAACATGCTTTTCCGAGCGATCTCGATCTGAATGGACTGCGTATTGTCCTCGACTGCGCGAATGGTGCCGCTTACAAGGTGGCACCGGCGGTTCTGGAGGAGCTGGGAGCAACCGTTATTCCGATCGGGGTGTCGCCAAACGGAACCAATATCAATGCGAATTGCGGGTCGATGTGTCTCGATCCACTTGCGGCGGCGGTTCTGGAACATAAGGCCGATCTGGGGATGGCACTCGATGGGGATGCTGACCGGATTATGTTTGTCGATGAAAACGGTAAAACCGTCGATGGCGATCAGATTATGGCAATCTGTGCAACAGCGATGCTTAAGCAGGGTCGGCTGGCAAAGAAAACCCTGGTTACTACGGTGATGAGTAACATGGGGCTCGATATCGCTATCCGCAAAGCTGGCGGCGTGATTATCAAGACCGATGTCGGTGATCGTTATGTTGTCGAAGCGATGCGTCAGGGGGGGTATAATCTGGGGGGTGAACAGTCGGGGCACATGATTTTTCTCGATCATAACTCCACCGGTGACGGGATGATTTCGGCGTTGCAGGTTCTGGCAATTGTTCAGCGAACCGGCCGCCGTCTCTCCGAGCTGGCGCAGGTTATGACCGTGTTGCCACAACTGTTGGTGAATGTCCGTGTGGCGGAAAAGAAGCCGCTGGAAACGGTACCGGAGATTATGCAGCATATTCAGGCCGCTGAATCCGAACTGCAGGGCGCCGGGCGAGTCCTGATCCGCTATTCGGGGACGGAGCCGCTGCTTCGGGTTATGATTGAAGGAGAGGATCCGCAGCGGATAGCAGCGCTTGCACACGATATTGTCGATACGGTTAAAAAACATCTTGGCGTCAAGAAAGCGGGGGGCTGATCGTGGTCAAATTGGGAGTGAATGTCGATCATGTTGCGACAATCCGTCAGGCTCGCGGAGGAAGAGAACCCGATCCTGTTGAGGCGGCTTTTCTGGCTGAATTAGCAGGTGCTGACAGCATCACTGTGCATCTGCGCGAGGATCGTCGGCATATTCAGCCGCGCGACGTCGATCTGCTCCGGCGGACAATCAAGACCCATCTGAATCTGGAGATGGCACCGACCGACGAGATGGTGAGTGTCGCCCTGAAAGTTCTTCCGGACTGCGTAACGCTGGTGCCGGAGAAACGTGAGGAACTGACCACTGAAGGGGGACTGGATGTCTCCTTGCATCGTCATCTGGTTAAAAAACAGGTCGACCTCTTGCGTCAGGGGGGGATTGTCGTCAGCCTCTTTGTCGATCCGGATCTCGATCAGATCAAGATGTCTCACCGGGTTGGCGCTGATTATGTTGAGATACATACCGGAACATACTGTGATGCAAAAAATGACGAATTGCAAAAAGTTGAACTGGCAAAGATCGAGACGGCGGTCAAAGCGGCTCGTAAACTCGGCCTCGGTGTCAATGCCGGGCATGGGCTGAACTACAGAAATATTCGCCCGGTTGTCGCCCTCGGTGGGATTGAAGAGTACAATATCGGGCACAGTATCGTGGCACGTGCTGTTCACGTCGGCATGGAGCGGGCAGTGCGCGAGATGGCCGAACTGATTCGCGGAGGGTGATATGACACCGGTCGCTGGCATCGGTACCGATCTGACGCAGATTTCCCGTTTCAGTCGTTTTATCGAACAGGAGAAAAATGCGCTTCTCGATCGTCTCTTCACTGCTTCGGAACAGGCGTATGCCATGCCAAAACGTAACCCGGCTGTGCACCTTGCGGCCCGATTTGCGGCCAAGGAGGCTTTTTTGAAGGCGCTTGGTCTCGGTCTACGTGAGGGGATCAGCTGGCACGATATGAATGTGGTACACGATGCGCTTGGCAAGCCATCATTGCAACTGAGCGGTCGGGCGCTTGAAATTTTTGAGCAACGCTCCCTGGCGAAGCTGCACCTCTCATATAGTCATGATGGCGATTATGCAATGGCGACAGTCATCCTGGAGAAAGCATGAAACTTTTAACCGCCAGTGAGATGCGGGAACTCGATCGTCAGGCGATCGAAGAGTACAAGCTGCCGGGGATTGTGCTGATGGAGAATGCCGGTCTGGCCACTGCTGACCAGATTGATGAGCGGTTTGCCAAGCTCTGGCCGGGGCCGGTGCTGATTGTTGCCGGTAAGGGGAACAACGGTGGCGATGGTTATGTGATTGCCCGTCACCTGATGAACCGTGGCTGGGATGTTTCGATTCTTGTCCTTGCCGGGTATGAAATGATCAGCGGTGATGCGCGGATCAACCTCGACGTGTTAACCCGATCGTTTGCCGAACTCTATTTTGCCGAAGACGGCGACGCCCTCTTTTCGGTGCTCGATGTTATCGATGCTCCCGCCCTGATTGTCGACGCCCTGCTCGGAACCGGTCTTCTCTCCGAGGTGAAAGGTCTTTACGCCGAGGTGATCAACTGGATCAATGGTGTCGAGGTTCCGGTTGTCGCTGTCGATCTTCCGTCAGGGATCGACGCGTCGAACGGGCAGTTATGCGGACCGGCCGTCTACGCCGATTTAACCGTCACCTTCGCCGAGGCGAAGGTCGGCCAGGTTTTGCGCCCTGCCAGCGATTATGTCGGCGATCTGATCGTGGTCGATATCGGTATTCCGGTGCAGTTGTCCGATCAGCATCCGGTCCATCACTTTTACGTTGATGCCCAGATGGCGCGATCGCTGGTTCCGTATCGTCCGGAGTCGGGACATAAGGGGACATTCGGTCATCTCCTGACGATCGCTGGCTCAACCGGTAAAACCGGTGCGGCGGTGCTCGCTTCCGAAGCCGGATTACGGGTCGGGGCCGGCCTGTCGACTCTGGCCTGTCCGGCCTCTCTGAATCCGATTTTCGAAGTTAAGTTGACCGAAGTGATGACCGCGCTTCTGGCCGATCAGGATGGCGAGATGGTTCATGGCGCTCTGGCCGGTGCTCTGCAAGTCTGTCTCGATAAACAGGCGGTAGTGATCGGTCCTGGTCTCGGAACCGGTGTCGGGACACAGGCTCTGGTCGAAGGGCTTCTTGGTCAGGTGAGCCAGCCGATTGTTCTGGATGCGGATGGGTTAAATGTTCTGGGGGGCTCACTCGACACTCTGCGCAAGCGAACCGGTGCGACCGTCCTGACACCACATCCGGGTGAAATGGCCCGGCTTCTCGGTTGTACCGTTGCACAAATAGAGGCGGATCGACTCGGCGCCGCTGCCGGTTTCGCGCGCGATTATGGTGTTGTTCTTCTTCTCAAGGGAGCGCCGACCGTTATTGCTACGCCCGAGGGGAAAATATTTATCAACGGGAGCGGTAATCCACTTTTGGCCAGCGGCGGAACAGGCGACGTTTTGGCTGGTCTGATTGGTGGGCTGCTCTGTCAAGGGTGTGCACCGGATGTCGCGGCAGTGCTCGCAACGTTCCTGCATGGTGCTGCGGCGGATCGATTGGCCGAGGAGAACGGTGAGGGCGGAATTCTGGCATCAGAACTGCTCAAAATAATTCCGGTTACAAAACATTTATTGATCCAAGGGAGTGAAGAAATATGTTGAAGGCACAAGATATTATGACCAGAGAAATCCGTTCCGTCCCTTTAGGAACCAGTATTGAAGAGTTAGCCCGTCTGTTTGAAGAGACGCGTTACAATGCTCTGCCGGTGGTCGATGCCGCCGGTAAACTGGTCGGAACAATCAGTCAGAATGATCTGGTTGAGCGTGATAGACCGCTGCACATCCCGACGGTGATCTCGATCTTCGATTGGGTTCTTTATGTTGAAAGTGAAAAAAATTTTGTACAAGAAGTTAAGCGGATGGCGGCACGAACCGTGGATGAAATTTACTCAGAGGCGAAAGCGACCTGTACCCCTGAGACACCGGTTGATCAGGTTGCTGCCCTCATGAGTGATAAAAAAGCGCATCTGATTCCGGTTCTTGACGGTGAGAAGCTGGTCGGGGTTATTGCCCGACTCGACATTATCCGTTCGATGAATCCGTAAACTTCTCTTTTATGCAGTTTATTATGCACTCGCCAAAAGAGACCCGCTCTCTTGGGAAGAAGATAGGGTCTTTGTGCCAGGCTCCATTTACGCTGTTGCTCGAAGGTGAGCTCGGGAGCGGAAAAACCTCTTTTGTCCAGGGGGTAGCGGCAGGGTGCGGTGTGCCGGAAAATCAACCGGTTTCCAGCCCGACCTATACCTTGATGAACCATTATGTCGGGCGCTGTGATCTCTTCCATTTTGATCTTTATCGCCTTGCCGGGATGGATGATCTGGAAGATCTCGGTTTTGATGAGATTTTTGACGGTCCGGGGATCAAGATTATCGAGTGGAGCGGACTGTTCGAGCCGTTGGCCGGATGCGGTCTGCATATTGCTTTCAGTTATGGTTTTCAAGAAGAAGAGCGGATATTGAATTTGAAACCGTATGGTCCTTCGGGTTCAGATCTGCTTGCACAACTGGCTCCGGAAAAAAGGTGATTAATGGCGCAGACTGAGTATGATATTGTTGTGATTGGCGGCGGACCTGGGGGGTATGTTGCCGCCTTGCGTGCGGCGCAGCAGGGGGCGACTGTCTGTCTGATTGAAATGGATCAGGTTGGAGGAACCTGCTTGAATCGCGGTTGTATCCCGACCAAGGCGCTCTACAGCACCGCTCAACTTTATCATCGGCTGCAAAAAGTTGCCGACCACGGCATTGCCGTCGGGACGATGGCTCTCGATTACGGTCAGGCTGTCGATCGAAAAAACGGAATTGTCACGCAACTTGTCACAGGGATCTCCCAGCTGTTGAAAAGTGCCGGAGTCGACGTTTTTGTCGGCAAGGGCTCTTTGGAGACTACTGGTCGAATTCGGTTCCAGAACAAGTCCGTTGTCGGTCACGTTCAGGCTCGATCGATTATTATTGCGACCGGTTCTTTGCCGGTTCGCCCATCAGCGCTTTTTCCATCGAATAAAAATATTTTGACCAGTACCGAAATTCTTGCTATGAAGGATTTCCCCGCTACTCTGCTGGTGATCGGTGGTGGTTATATTGGTTGTGAATTTGCTTCTATATTTGCGACCCTTGGCTGTAAAGTGACAATTGTTGAGCAGCTGCCGCAACTGTTGACAACCTGTGATCGACAGATCGTTCGCGAGGTTGAGAAAAGCTTTAAAGATCAGGGTGTAACGCTGCGTACCGGTGTTTCCGTCGATGCTCTTGAATCGACCGCAGAAGGGGTGATGGCAACCTTTGCCGGGCAGCAGGAGACGTTTGAAAAGGTGCTGGTCGCCATCGGTCGAAAGGCTAACCTGGCTGATCTGAATCTGGAAGAAGTCGGTGTTGTCGTCGAAAACGGAGCGATTCAGGTCGATTCCCGGATGCAAACATCGGTTGCAAATATTTACGCAATTGGTGATGTGACCGGGGGGATTCAGTTGGCACATGTCGCCTCTTACCAGGCTGGAATTGCCGTTGCCAACGCTCTCGGCGGCGATCAGTCTGCCGATTATAGAGTGGTTCCAAGCGCAATATTTACCTCCCCTGAAGTTGCTCAGGTCGGGTTAAACGAAGCGGAGTGCAAGGTACAGGGAATTTCAGTTGAGATTGGCCGCTTCGCTTATCTCGCTTCCGGCAAAGCGCTCTGTGAAGGTGAGACGCGCGGCTCGGTCAAGGTCGTTGCTGAAAAGAGTGGAGGTCAGATTCTCGGTGCCACCATCGTCGGTGAAGGGGCGTCGGCAATGATCGCTGAAATTGCTGTCGCGATGGACAGAAAGATGACAGCTCGCCAGCTCGCTTCGGTGATTCATGCCCATCCGACCTTGCCGGAAATTGTGTTTGAAGCGGTTGAGGATGTAGACGGATTGGCTATCCATAAAGCCGGTCGTCGTCGCACCCGGAAATAGTCAAGACAACGCGTGCAGCGCAACTGCACATTTCATAGAGGAGGAGTGGCTCCCATGGCTCTGGTAGTACAGAAGTACGGCGGTACGTCCGTCGGGACAACCGAGAAGATTCGTAATGTCGCCCGGCGTGTTGCCAGGACTTACGACGAGGGGAATCAGGTTATCGTTGTCGTATCGGCGATGTCAGGCGAAACCGATAAACTGGTCGGTCTGGCCAATGAAATCTGCGAAATCCCGGATGAGCGCGAGTATGATGTCCTCGTCGCCAGTGGTGAGCAGGTCACAATCGCTCTTCTCTCTATCTGTTTGAAGTCAATGGGATATGAAGCCAAAAGTTATCATGGCTGGCAGATTCCGATCCGAACAGATAATGCGCACTCGCGGGCGCGTATTGATGAGATAGATGGCAAGAATATCCTGGCCGATCTGGAAAAGGGGACCATCGTTGTTGTCGCCGGATTCCAGGGGGTGACGGCTGACGGGAGTATTGCAACCCTCGGTCGGGGCGGATCGGATACTTCGGCTGTTGCCGTAGCGGCGGCGTTAAAAGCCGATGTGTGTGAGATCTATACCGATGTTGACGGAGTTTATACCACTGACCCGCGTATTGTGAAGGAAGCCTCGAAAATCGAGAAAATATCTTACGATGAAATGCTGGAAATGGCGTCGCTCGGGGCCAAGGTTCTGCAGATACGTTCCGTCGAATTTGCCAAGAAATACGGCGTAGTCGTGCATGTTCGTTCCAGCTTTAATGACAACACCGGTACATTAGTGAAAGAGGAGGATAGCGATATGGAAACGGTTCTGGTTTCCGGTATTACCTACAACAAGAACGAAGCGAAGATTTCCGTCATGCGGGTACCGGATGAACCCGGCATCGCCGCTAAAATTTTCGGACCTCTTTCCGATGCGAATATTACGGTCGATATGATCATTCAGAATGTCTCAAATGAGGGATTCACTGACGTGACCTTTACCGTGATGCGCACTGATGTAAAAAAAGCACTGCAGATTATTGAAGAGACAGCTAAGACGATCGGAGCCGGTGGCATCAAACATGATGAAAAAATTGCCAAAGTGTCGATTGTCGGCGTCGGGATGCGTTCTCACTCCGGAATCGCAAGTAAGATGTTTTCAGTATTGTCGCAAAACGGGGTCAATATTGAGATGATTTCCACCAGTGAAATCAAGGTCTCCTGTATTATCGATGACAAATATACGGAACTGGCAGTCAGGGTGCTGCATGAGGCGTTTGAGCTCGATAAGATCAACGTCACATCTGAGTAGAGTGCTGCGATGAGTTTTAATCCGCTGTAGCAGCAAGGGAGCGATTCATCTTTTTTGGAGAAATGCTTATGGAGCAGCAGAAAAACAGCAAGGTCTGGCTTTACGATACGACACTGCGTGATGGTACGCAGTCTGAAGATATCTCTTTTCAGGTGTCGGACAAGATCCGTATTGCCAAGGCACTCGATGAGCTCGGTGTTCATTACATCGAAGGGGGCTGGCCCGGTTCGAATCCAAAGGATATCGCTTTTTTTAAAGAGATAAAGAAAGAGTCGTTGCGACAGACTAAAATTGCGGCCTTTGGTTCAACACGTCGCGCCAGGGTGACTCCGGATCAGGATGAGAATCTGCTCACCCTGATTGATGCGGATCCCGATGCGGTGACCATCTTTGGCAAAACCTGGGATTTCCATGTACGCGAAGCGTTGCGAATCTCTCTCGATCAGAATCTGGAGCTGATCTTCGATTCTCTCGAATTTTTAAAAAAGAATATTCCCGAGGTTATTTACGACGCCGAGCATTTTTTTGATGGCTACAAAGCTAATCCTGAATATGCACTCAAAACCCTGCAGGCGGCCCAGGACGCAAAGGTCGCTTGTATTGTTCTATGTGATACAAACGGTGGCACGATGCCGTTTGAAGTGGCCGATATCATGGAGAAGGTGAAAAAGTCTATCACGATCCCACTCGGTATTCATGCTCACAATGACAGTGAATGCGCGGTGGCCAATTCACTGGTTGCAGTTCAGCACGGCGCGACACATGTCCAAGGGACCATTAATGGTTTCGGTGAGCGTTGCGGCAATGCGAATCTCTGTTCGATTATTCCGGCCTTGAACCTGAAGATGGAGCGGGAGTGTGTTACACCTGAACAGCTTAAGCGGTTGCGGATCGTCTCTCGTTACGTTTATGAGCTGGCCAACCTTGTGCCGAACAAACACCAGCCGTATGTCGGGAATTCTGCTTTTGCCCACAAAGGCGGCGTGCATGTATCGGCAATTCAGCGTCACCCTGAGACTTATGAACATTTGCGCCCGGAGCAGGTCGGTAATGTTACCCGTATTCTGGTCTCTGATCTTTCCGGTCGGGCTAATATTCTGGCCAAGGCTGAAGAGTTCAATATCGATCTCGACAGTAAGGATCCCCTGACCCTTGAAATCCTCGAAAAAATCAAGGAGTTGGAAAACAAAGGTTTTCAGTTTGAAGGTGCCGAGGCATCTTTCGAACTTCTGATGCGGCGCGCACTCGGCACTGTTCGTCCTTATTTTAATGTTGTCGGTTTCCGCGTGATCGATGTCAAGGACGAATCAGATAAAGCACCGCGCTCTGAAGCGACGGTGAAAGTAAAGGTCGGCGGCAAGATTGAGCATACGGCTGCTGAAGGGCTGGGGCCGGTTAATGCTCTCGATAATGCCCTGCGTAAGGCGCTGGAGAGCTTTTATCCCTCCCTTAAGGAGGTGCGTCTGTTTGATTACAAGGTACGTGTTCTGCCTGCTGGGGAAGGGACGGCTTCAATCACCAGGGTTCTCATTGAATCGGGCGATCACTCCGGTCGCTGGGGGACGGTCGGCGTCGGTGAAAACATTATCGATGCTTCATACCAGGCTCTGGCTGACGCCTTGCAGTACAAGTTGTTGCGCGATCAGGAGGCGACCGATAAAGCGTGAATAGAAGCGCAACGCTAACAGTAATCGGCGTAATTCTTGTTTTAGTTGCTCTTAATTATTGGAGCCGGTTCGCCCGTCATACGCGGGGGCCGGCTCCTTCTGTTATAACGACCGGAGTGTGGGTTCAGTTTGGAGAAGGATTTCCGGAAAAAGAGGTTGTTCGTCAATTTTGTGACAAATGTAGTGTGAAAAATGTCATTGAATTGACGGAATATACGGTTTCAGCTGCAACGCTGGAGAAAACGGCATTAGACGCGCCGATCGAATCGGGGCGCCGCATCGATCTGCTCGTGCAAGAGTCTGAAATAAAGGCTATTTATTTTTTATGGATGACGGCTAGCCAGCGTGTTGTCCTTGACATCCCGTTACATCCTGATCGCATGACACTGACGGATTGGGAGTTTTTGCCGGGAGTCGGAGCAAAGACGGCCGCCATCATAGACGGAAATCGTCAAAAATTTGGCGAATTCGGGAGCCTTGAAGGGCTACGCAGGATTAAAGGGGTTGGATCGAGTAAAATTGAGGCTTGGAGAAATTTTTTTTAAAATTGTAAATAATTGATTTAGAACAGAAAGCATCGCCAATAATTTTTTTCAGACGGGATTAAAAAAGTCTGGCACATCTTGTGTAATGCTACTCCCTACATCTTAAACTGTTTCATTTTTAAACTTGAGGGAGGAGCTCGTCATGAAATGTCCTAAGTGTCGTGGCAGAATGTTTTCCGAAAAGTATTATGATTTTGTCCGGGCATTTGATGCATGGAGGTGTTGTGCGTGTGGTGAGATGCTTGATCCGACTATCGCAGCCAATCGTGCCCGGACCAATCGACTGTTCCTCGGCTGATGCTGTACGATTTAATAGAGGTTGGTTCGCTGCCGCTGTGAAAACAGCGGCAGTTTTGATTTTAATAATGTTCTCCCGGTTCATTTTTCTTCTGATCAGCTAAAATTGATCTGCTGCCGACTCGGCAGGCGCAACACCATCACTGCAACCTCACTCCCTGCAGAAATGGTTCCGGATCCGACCGGAACAGAGAGGAGTGCTGCGGCGGACTGCACGGCGCGATTACGGTTCGAGCCTTGATGTCGATTCGGGGAAAAACTATAGTAACCTGCTGTTGTTTCAATAAGATCTCCCCATAGAAATGCTTGTCGCTTGCCGCCATCACAAACATCTTCAGTGAGTACTGCGCGTAAAACTGGAGGAAATGGGGCCGGGTGCCCGGACAAACGACCAAGAGCCGGGCGGACGAACAGCTCGAATGTGGCAGCGGCGGCGGCAGGGTTTCCAGGTAGACCAAAGATGATCTGCCGATCGATTTGTCCGAACAAGACCGGTTTTCCCGGTTTGATTGCAACCTTCCAGAATCCAAGTTTGAAACCGAGCTGATCAAGTACTTCCTGTACATGATCGCGATCGCCGATGGAGACACCACCGGTTGTGATCAAAAGGTCGGCGTTCAGCCCTTCTTTAATCCGTCGGACCAGATCATCGCGGTCGTCGCGTGCAATATCGAGAGGGAGGGTTTCACAGCCAATCTCTTTAAGGCGAGCCTGCAACAGGTGGATGTTGGAGTTGACAATCTCTCCCGGTTGAGGGGGGTCGCCAAGGTTAACCAATTCATTTCCGGTCGAGAGGATTGCGACTCTCGGCATCGGATGAATCTTGATCCGGTCAATCCCGGCTGCTGCCAATAAACCGATATCGCCTGCATGAAGAACTGTCCCTGCCTCCACAAGGGCCTCGCCACTTACGACTTCTTCACCTCGCAGCCGGACATGTTCTCCGCGTGTTGTTCCCCGTGTCAGCAGGATGAATTGACCTTCTTCTCTGACATCCTCGATCGGGATAACCGTGTCGCAGCAAGGTGGAAGGGGAGCTCCGGTCATGATACGCACGGCTTCGCCTTTTTCAACTTTGTCTTGATGAGAATCCCCGGCGTAAATCACACCTCTGACCTTGAGTCTGTCTCCTATGGTCTCTTCTCCCCACGAAAATGCGAAACCATCCATCGCTGAATTGTCACAGGAAGGGAGATCCCAGCGGGCAACCGCCCGTTCGGCTATAACTTTGCCCAGCGCCTCATCCAGTGCGCATTCAACAGGCGGCAGCGGTTGAACGGTCGCGAAAATTTTTTCAACGGCTTGACTGTAAGTCAGCATACAAGCATCTCCTGATCTTCAGCTCCGGGTAAGAGTCAAAATGCCTTTGTTTTCTGGTATAAATCGAGCTGTCGCCGCGCTGGCGGGGTCGAATTATTGATCATCACCCTCGAGAGCAAAAAAACCGTTGTCAA
>JACUTX010000229.1 GCA_014859615.1 Desulfuromonadales bacterium
CCTTAAGCACCGGCTGGAGGAACTGGGCTATCATTTGGAGCAGGGAGACCTGGAAGCAGTGTATCAGAAGTTTTTGCAGCTGGCCGATCAAAAAAGACAAGTGTTTGACCAGGATCTGCACGCTCTGACGGGAGACGCCGGGGTGGACGACAGCGGGATTCCAGTTAAAAATATATCCGTTACTACCCCGAGCGTGTAAGCAAATTGAAATAAACTATCAAATGGAAGCAGTCGCCTTTCGGACAAAATTTAAGTCGGAAAGGCGACAGACTTCGTCACCTTTTACCAAAGGGTTCCTTAAATCGATCATATGACACTACTGTCGTATGATCAAATATCTACTGATTAATCACCAGCCACGCGAGCCAGCCAAAGAAACCCGCGAAGGGTGCGAAAAACAGCCAAGCCACTGCAATCTTACCGTGGCGCACCGCAAAGGCCGCAGCCAGCAGGCAAGCGGGCAAGAACAACGCGACAAAGCTAAAACGCGGGGTGGCCAGTAGGTAAAAAGTGGATGGCAAAGAAAACGGTACGCCAGCAATTAACCATAAGGGATCGCGCCGAATGATTCCGATAACAGATAACAGAACGGCCACGGCGATTGCCGGCCAGAACAGCAGTTGAATCAACATGGGTATCCCCCTCCATAATTGACACCGGCCAAGACTGCCATCGCACAAGCCCAAACGATCCAGCAAGGTAGTAATCTGATCGCAGAGATCATCCTTCGGGGAAGATGTTGGAAGCACAGGAGAGAAATCAGATCAATCCATAAAAGCGAAAGAAACCATTGACTCCAAGGAAAATCAATGGTACACTGAAATTTGATGCAATAATGTTTTTGTCTACACTTTTCCTAAAATACTATAACACAAAACGATCTCTTTGTCAAATAGCTTTTACAAAAAATTTAGGAGGGGTGCCGCAAATGGATAAGAAGTTTGAATTGATTCCTACTTTTATGATAAACAAATTGGCAATTACTGAAATCATAAATTGCAATGAAATAACATCCCGGTATGGATTAATGCTTTCTCTTGCAGAGGCACAGGAACTTGTTGAAACACGTGCAGAAGCCTTAAACAGTTATGGACGTATTGAATTCGCCGGAGGAATCATCAATAAACTGATTATGCAATTTTTTGACTCACCCTTCCTTTCTCGATTTAACTATGCGGACACATTAAATGAATTAATAGAAACCTTCTACTACTTCAAAAACGAGACACTTGATGAAATTGGCGATGATGAATTGATTTCACTGATGAAGAAGTATTTTGACCAAAGCTGTCAGGGCTCTATGGAACTGCTGCAAAATCGAGAATTAGAAACCTTGGCCCGCAACATCCGGTATCGAATTAGTAATTATGCGGATTTACGTAAAGACACTGAGGAATCTTTGAATGAGGAGTACTATGATGAGTAATCTTGAAAAACAGCATTTGATTAAAATAGAAAATCTTGATCCGGCATACTATTTTCAGTCAATTTTAGAGGAAGCCCATCGCCTTAAGCTCTTAACTGATTCTGAACTTGAGAGTATTCAACTGCAAAGCTTACAGCTTTTGGCTAAGCAGACCGAGCGCTATACCCGTGGAGAAAGCAGTTCCGTAAGAGTAGAAACCGCCCAGAGTATAATGCAATCGATCTTCTATAGTATTGGCATCTATCTAAAGAGTTTTCCGGATCCAGACTTGAGCATCGAGGTACTTAAACAAAGTTCTTTATTAGAACTGTATCAGCGCGGCCGGAAATTAATAGAAACTCAATTCGACAGTGCCAAACAATTGCTTGATACAGTGCATGATAATAGCCTGATCACGGATAATCTTGCCTACAACGATACTATGAAGGGAATACCTTTTTTTTTCTCTGCCTATGATCTTGACTTCGCTGCCCATGATACCCCCGCCTCTATCGATTACCCCTTAAGCAACGATAAAATGGAGTTGGTTGGCGTCGAGTATATCCACAATTATCTTCAAATGCTGTTTTTGGAAAATCAGTTTTGCAAAAACTTCACGGAACACGACATTCACTGCTTGTTAAGCGGATACGATGATCACTATCAAGACCTGCTGATAAATATTTTCGGACTTGTGTTAACAAACGCCGTAGCTTCTATATTGGCCAATAAAAAAGCGGCACAGCTTAATATTGAACCGTCAGACAGACAGTTTTTGCAATATAAATTGGCACAGCTGTCGAAAGATGAGCTGGATATTATATTGCGGGATGCATCAACACAACTCTGCGAAGAACTAAATATCACAAATATGTTTTTACAAAATCACATTGCCGCAACTGCGCTGGATTTGTCAGCCAGACTAAAAAATGCTCTGGAAAATGACCGGTTGGAATCAGTATTTATTAGTTTTAAAGAAAAGAACACTCAACCGGCCTTTCAATTTGAAGACGGCGAGAAAATGGATGATGATTTGTTCCGGAGCATTGCGGCTGAAATAAGAGACTGCCGATATGTCTCCGATAAAATAGCAATCATTCGAAGAGAAATTCACAGCATTACCGATTTGGTCGATATCCTCGAAGGATATTGTATCTTTGACGCTGAATTTACCGGGGTTTTTCAATCACTCGGCGACATGGAACTTGCCCTGCTTTTAAAAAAGTTGCCAACACATATAATCGATCCGGACCTGCACTTTACCGAAAACGAAAAAGAATGGCAAAACAAGCTAAGCTGTTTTTTCAATGAAATTGATCCAGCCAGAAGAGAGAACATCAGAGAGTTAGCTGACAAGATTGGCTTGGGTCATCTAAATAAATAGTCATCCCCCAAGAAGAGCAGGAGCCGCGTTACTTCCCGAGAATTGTTATGCTAACCTGTTTTAGTTAGGGTGACGAAAGCATGCTCGAGAACGAATTACAGAAATATTTCGGATTCAGCACGTTTAGAACGGGGCAAGAAGCGGTTATTTCCAAGATCGCTGCCCAGCAGTCCGCCGTCGCGATCTTTCCGACCGGAGCCGGAAAGTCACTCTGCTATCAGCTTCCGGCGATGCTTTTGCCGCACATGACGCTTGTGGTCTCTCCTTTACTGGCACTGATGAAAGATCAAATTGATTCTTTGGTGCAGCACCGAATCCCGGCCGCCCGTCTCGATTCCACCCTCAGTACCGATGAATACGATCACATTCTCGCGAAAGCAAGGAATGGAACATTAAAAATATTGATGATTTCGGTTGAACGCTTCAAGAATGAGCGCTTTCGGGCCCAGCTGCAAAAAATGAACATCTCCTTGCTCGTAGTCGATGAGGCCCATTGTATCTCGGAATGGGGACACAATTTTCGTCCCGACTATCTGAAGCTGCCTGTTTACCGAAAGCAGTTTGGTATTCAACAGGTGCTGCTGTTGACCGCTACCGCAACAGAACAGGTCATCGCGGATATGTGCGTCAAGTTCGAAGTGCCCGGAGAAAATGTGACCATTACCGGTTTTTATCGTCCCAACCTTTTCTTGCAGGTTACGCCGACCCCGGAATCTCAAAAACAAGTATACCTGCACCAGCGAATTCAAGAATCCCCAAGCGACCCGAGCATAGTCTACGTCACCCTGCAAAAAACGGCGGAGCGTGTGTCGGATTCCCTTCGTGCCCACGGCATTCGTTCTCTTCCGTATCATGCCGGAATGGCTGCTGAGGAACGGGAACGGATTCAGAATGAATTCCTGGCCGGAGAAATAGACTGTGTGGTGGCCACGATTGCTTTTGGGATGGGCATAGACAAAAAAAATATCCGGCGGGTGATTCACTATGACTTGCCAAAGTCCATTGAGAACTACAGTCAGGAAATCGGTCGCTCTGGAAGAGATGGCCAGCCGTCGTTTTGCGAGGTATTGGCGAACAGGGACAATATCAGTGTGTTGGAGAACTTCATTTATGGTGATACCCCGGAAAACCAGGCGATTAACAAGTTGCTTCAGATAATACAACATCATCAAGATCCGGTATGGGAAATCAAAA
>JACUTX010000016.1 GCA_014859615.1 Desulfuromonadales bacterium
GACGGGCCGTGGAGCAATCTACTCATCGAGGGGGACAACTTCGACGCCCTGCGCTGCCTGCGCATGACCCACGCCGGGCGTGTGAAGTGCATCTACATCGACCCGCCCTACAACACCGGTAACAAGGATTTCATCTACAACGACCGCTTCGTCGACAAGGACGATCTCTACAAACACAGCAAGTGGCTCGAATTCATGCACCGCCGCCTGCTCCTCGCCCGCGACCTTCTCGCCGAGGACGGCGTCCTCATGGTCTCGATCAACGACGACAACCGCGCCAAGCTGGAGATGATCCTCGACCAGACACTGCCGGGGATGCGGGTCGGTTCGCTGGTCTGGCGTAAGAGACGGCCCAGCAATGCCGCCAACATGGATTTCTTCTTCTCCAACGACCACGAACATGTGTTGATCTATGCCGGTCCGCAATTCCAGTTCGCCGGGGCCGAGAAAAAGTGGAGCGGCTACACCAACTGGGATGAAGAGAAACAGGATCATTGGACATCTGGTGACTTGACTCTCGGCTTCAGTCGCGAACAGCGAAAGAATCTTTACTTTCCTCTCTACAATCCCGAGAACGACACCTGGTATCCTTGCGATCCAAACAACGTCTGGCGCTATGCGTCTCGTGAACGATTGGGAGATAAAACCGTTCGTACACAACCGATGGAAGACATGGTCGCTCAGAATCGAGTCCATTTCCCTGCCGAGTCAACGCCAGCCTGTTACTCGACTCTTGGTGAACTTGAAGCTGCCATTGCTGCCAATACAGCACCGCCATTCCTTAATACCGATCCGGGCAAGGAGTTTTGGGTCGGGAAGCGCATCGGCTTCAACAAGCCGCGCTTTAAACGGTTCAAAAATGACCTCAAGCGCGATACGCAACCACTATCAAGCTGGATTGCCGAGGTTGGCAAAGCTGAAATCGGGGAGAGTTATGTCTTTGAAACCGGCATGACCGCAGAAGGGACCAAGGCCTTGCGTGCGATGGGATTGAGCGCGGATTTTTCCTATCCGAAACCGCCCTCGCTGATCAAGGCGCTGGTCAGCCAGGCTGCCGGGGAAAACGATCTGGTCATGGACTTCTTCGCCGGCTCCGGCACCACCGCCCAGGCGGTGCTGGAACTAAATCGCGAGGACGGCGGCAACCGGCGCTTTGTCATGGTTTCAGCGACCGAGGCGACGAGCCTTGAGCCGGAGAAGAACATCTGCCGCGACGTTTGCGCCGAGCGCATCCGCCGCGTGATCGACGGCTACGGTGGCAAGGAAGGGACCGGCGGCGACTTCGCTTATCTGCGGGTACGGCGCATTGAGCAGGAAGCGGTGCTGACCGAGATCGACCATGCGCAGGTCTGGATCGCCCTGCAACTGATTCATCGCCAGAACTTCGCCCCCTTCACGGACACGAACCCGTTGCAGGAATCGCTGACGTCGGACGGTGGTCTGGTCTACGCTACCCAAATCAGTGACGACGCGGTGACCCGCATCGCCGAACTTGCAGCCACCGTACCGCACCTGACCGTCTACACTTGGCAGCCCGGCCTGCTGCGCAACCGCATCAACGTCGAAGGGGTGACGATCGAGCAAATCCCCCACTATCTCGTCAGCCGTTTCGGAGGTGCCGCATGATCGCGCAACCGAAGGGGTATCAGACCGAAGCCAAGAACAATGTCCTCGACATCTTCCGCTACGCGAATGCCCAGATCGACGCCGCCACCGACCCGGACAGCCGCCGCGCCGCCATCGCCCACAACGGCTGCGTGCTGATTCAGGCCCCGACCGGCGCCGGCAAAACCTTGATCGCCGGACTGGTGGCCCAGGAGCTTTCACGCGACCCCGACATCAAGATCGTCTGGCTCTGGTTCACACCCTTTGCCGGGTTGGTGGAGCAGGCGCGGATTGCCATCAAAGCCGAGTTCAACGGTCTGCGGGTGCGCGACATCGCCCGCGAGCGCCGCGCCCACGGCACCCGAAGCGGCGACGTTTTTGTCTCGACCTGGGCGGCGGTTGCCGGACGCAAGGACTCAAAGCGCATTCGAAAAGACGGTGACGAATCGGTCTCCCTCGATCTCGTATTGGAGCAGTGGCGCAAGGACGGCTTCAAAATAGGGGTGATCGTCGACGAGGCGCATCATACCTTTTCTTCCGGGACTGAATCGGTGCGCTATTACCGCGAGGTACTGCAACCCGATTTCACCCTGATGATCACCGCCACCCCGGACGATCAGGACGCGGAGAGCTTTCGCAAATCGGCCGGGATTGCGATCATGCACAGGATCACTGTCAGCCGACTCGATGCGGTGAGTGCCGGACTGATCAAGCCGGGGATCAAGTCGGTCGCCTATCTGGCCGGGGAGCAGCACCGCGAGCTGGTCGATTTCGGCCAGGCGGCCCTGGCTGACGGGGTGCGAGTGCATAACGCGATCAAGGCACAGTTGGTCACGGAAGGCATCGATCTGGTGCCGCTCATGCTCGTCCAGGTCGCCTCGACCGACAAGAGCGTGGAAAAAGCGAAGATGGATCTAATGGCCCTCGGCATGGCGGAGGATGCCATTGCCGTTTATACCTCGAAGGAGCCGGACGACGACCTGCTGGCGGTGGCGCGGGACGAATCGAAGGAAGCGCTGATCTTCAAGATGGCGGTCGCCCTCGGCTTCGACGCGCCGCGCGCTTTTACCCTGGTGTCGATGCGCGGGGCGCAGGACAAGGATTTCGGTACCCAGATCGTCGGGCGCATTTTGCGTGTCGATTGGCGATTGCAAAACCGCGCGACCAGTGAGCTGCTCAAATATGGTTATGTTTTTCTCGCCGACGCCGACAAGCAATCCGGGCTTTCCGGTGCCGCCGATCGGATCAACGCGGTGCGGACCGAACTCGCTCAGGTGAGCCCGTTTACCATGCTGGTCAAACTCGGTGACAGCCCGACGGTGCAGGTGGTGGAAAGCGGTCAAACGTCACTTCTTCCCAACCCATGGTCGCCCCCATCGCTGCCGTATGAAAAATCGGATCCTTCGTCCTCCGGTGGTTCGATCAGCGGTCAGGAATTTTTTAACGGATTCATATTTGAAACCAACAACATAGCCACCCAAAAGAAAGACACGGGACAAAAACCCTACCCCCTATCGTCGGCACCAGGGATGAAAACGTACCCGCTTCGTGGCGAAATGGATCGGGTCTTCAAACAGGAACAACTTAACCTCGACACATCTGGATTGCTCAGTGCAGTCGAAGCGCGCATCCGCATCGACGATTCGGTTTTTACCGCCGGATTCCGGCAGGCGGTGAGCATCCAGCGCAAGGAAGAGGAAATTTTCACCCACGACGTGCACTACGGCGAATATCAGGCCAGGCTCTCCGATGCCGAGATTGCCCGCCGTGCCCAGCTTCTTCTCTTCGAACCTGACTACCTCGACCCCCGCGAGTTGCAGGCCGCGCTTTTGAATCGACTGCGCAAGGAATGCAGTGAGCGCGGTTTTCTCGAAGTTCTCGAATCGCCCGAGAAACTACGGCAAGCGATGCATCTCATTCTTGTTTCCCACCCGAAACTACTACGCGAGGCGGTACGCATCTGTTGCGCCGAAAACGCCGAACTTGTTGACACCGCGCCCCTGCCGGAAGTGATGTCGTGGCCGACCGGCTGCGCAGCAGGGCGGTTGGCGGCCTATCAAGCTTTCCCGCCTGATCTCAATAGCCACGAGCTGGAGTTTGCGAAACTGCTTGATGTCGATATGTCGGGGCAGATTGTCTGGTGGCATCGCAACGAACCCCGCAAGCCGTGGTCGGCCGGGTTGGTCATGCCTGACGGCACCCATTACTATCCGGACTTTCTGGTTAAAATTAAAGGGCGCAACAGGGGAGACGGCATACTGATGGTCGAGGTCAAAGGGGAGCATCTGATCAACAGCATGAACACCCCCGATAAGGCCGCAGCCAGCCACAAACTTTACCGCAAGCCACTGATGGTGATGAAAGAGAGTTCCGGGCGCTGGATGACTCTGCGTTACAATGACCGGACCGGTAAGAACGAGCCCGATGCGATCTTCCGGCTGGATGCGCTGGCGGAGTATTGAGCATGTCGTCCGCCACCGAGCCATTTCAAATTATGCAACTGCACGCCGATAGCCCAGAGGTTATCGAGCAGCTTGGCAGCAAGCGAAAATTCTGGTTCCGTGTTCAGGGCGACGTTCAACCCTGGCTTTTCAAATACACGCGGGAGAATACCGGTGAAGACTGGTCCGAGAAGATTGCTGCCGAGCTCGCTATTCTTTTGCGTATCTCTGCCGCACGTGTCGAATTGGCAGCTTTTATGGGCAAGCGGGGCTGTGCATCTCGGTCGTTCGTCGAGACGACAAAAGGTTTCGAGTTGATACACGGCAGTGAAATTCTGGTTGGGCGCGTTCACAGGTATGAGAAATCGAAACAATGGGGACAAAGCGATCATTGTCTGGAAAACATCATCGCTGCTGTTGAACAAGTGTTTCCGCCAAGGTTAAGGACTCGGCAACTCCGTACCCTGGCGAGCTTCATCGTTTTTGACGGTCTGATTTGCAATACCGACCGCCATCACGACAACTGGGGATTATTGAGGATTCTCGATCAGAAAGGGAAAACCAGGCATTCTGTGGCGTCAACATTCGATCATGCCTCGTCACTGGGCAGGGAATTGCTTGAGGACCGATGCAAGATGATATTAGCTTCTCCCGGTGGAATTGATCGCTATGTTGGTAAAGGCCATGGCGGGATTTATTTTGATAAGAACGATAGGAGAGGCGAAAACCCACTTAGTCTCGCCATTAAAGCAGCTGAAAAATATCCTGACTATTTTGTCCATATTTTTAGGCAGATCGCACTTCTCAATGAAGATGAAATGTGTGCTATAGTCTATCGTGTGCCATCCGAGTGGATGAGTGAATCGGCTAAAGAATTTTGTTGTCGGATGTTGGCAACAACCCTTAGAAAACTTAAAGAGGTACAGTTGTGAAAACACTTTTTGTGGCATGGCAGGATACGACTCATAGTCGTGCGTGGTACCCCATCGGCCGTCTCGACGCCGATAGTTCAAGGTCTCATTACAAGTTCAGTTATACACAGGGTGCGGAAATTGCCAAGAATCAAGCGGGCTTACAACCGCTTGATTCGTTTCCTGACTTTCATAAGGTTTACAAGTCTTCGGAGCTTTTCCCTTTATTCAAAAATCGAATTATGGGGGAGGGCAGAGAAGACTTTAAGGAATATATCCGGCAGCTAGGGCTTGATCCTGATCATGCCGATCCACTTGAAATTCTGGCTTTGACCGGTGGTGAGCGGCAGACGGATAATCTGGAGGTTTTTCCTAAGATCGAGCGACACAAAAATGGGGGATTTACTTCTCGATTTTTTATTCATGGATGGCGACATGTTAATGAACCATCACAGCAAAGATTAGCAACACTTTCGGAAGGGACGCAGCTTCGTGTCGCCATTGAACTGAATAATCCTGCGACTGTTTTAGCTGTTCAATTGGAAACGCCTGATGATTATCATATGATTGGCTGGGCACCGCGTTATCTGGTCAAAGATTTGTTCAGTGCAATTTGCGAGTCGCCAAGCGATATTAGTGCAAGGATCGTTAAGGTCAACCCAGCGCCCGCACCTATCAAACAGCGAGTTCTTGTAGAAATTAAAGGAAGATGGACCAAAGACTATCAGCCAATGGCAACAGAGGAATTTCAGCCAATGCATGAAAATGTGAATTAAAGTCTGATAGATCGTCTCGCAGCATCATTCTTTTATTCTCCGGTCAATCAACCCATTACTCTCTGCTTTGTTTTAAAAGGGTGGAGATAATGGGTTGAAAATTATGAGTTTAGTCATCTGTTTAAGTTAAGAAAATGCACATGGATGTTATTACCACGCATATAAATGCCGATTTCGATTGTCTCGGGGCTATGGTTGCGGCGAAACTGCTCTATCCGGAAGCCGAGATGGTCTTTCCGGGGGCGCAGGAGCGTAACCTGCGGGAATTTTTCGCCCAAAGTCCCTATCTTGAGGATAATTTCACGCGGATCAAGGATGTTGATCTCGATCGGATCGAGCGGCTGATTCTGGTCGATGTCTGTCAGGCTGATCGGATCGGGCCGTTCGGGGCGGTCGCGTTGAAGCCTGAGGTTGACGTGTCTATCTATGACCATCACCCCGGAGAGGCGATGCTGAAGGCGACGACGGTCTGTATTGAGAAGGTCGGGGCGACGGTCTCAATTTTCACCCGGCTCTTTCAGGAAAAAGGGATCCGTCCCGATTCGCAGACGGCCACCGTGATGATGCTCGGTCTTTATGAGGATACGGGGAGTCTTCTGTTCAGTTCGACCACCCGCAACGATTTTGATGCGGCATCGTTCCTCTTCTCCTGCGGTGCTGATCTGAATGTGGTTGCTGACTTTCTGACGCAGGAATTGACCGCGGAGCAGGTTGCGCTACTGCATGAACTGATCGATTCCCGTTCTGTTCTCACCGTAAAAGGGGTCGATATCTCGATCGCCCACGCTTCGGCGGAAAATTTCATCGGGGATCTGGCGGTTTTGTCCCATAAACTCAAGGATATGGAAAACTTAAATGCCCTGTTGGTTGTGGCCCGGATGGGGGATCGTATTTTTATGGTCGGGCGCTCCCGGATCCCCGAAGTCGACGTCGGTGAAATTTTTAATGAGTTTGGCGGCGGCGGTCATGCTTTTGCGGCTTCGGCAACGGTCCGTCACGAGACGCTGGTTCAGATTCTTGATCGTATTCCTGATGTCCTTGCGCGTCATATCAAGCCGGTTTGCGAAGCGCGACACCTGATGTCGTTTCCGGTCAAGTCGATTGAAATCGGTGCGTCGATCCAGAAAGCACGTGAGACTATGAATCGCTACAATCTGAATGCTCTCCCGGTTTTGCAAGAGGGTCGAGTGGTCGGGACGATCAGTCGCCAGATCGCCGACAAGGCAGCGCATCACAAGCTTGATCAGGCCACGGTCTCAGAATATATGAACCGGGAGATCGAATCGATCTCCCCGGCTCTCTCCATCGATTCTTTAAAAGAGTTAATCGTCGGCCATGGCCATCGAATTGTTCCGGTGGTTGAGGGGGAGACTCTGGTCGGAGTCGTGACGCGTACCGACCTGTTGCGTTATCTTGCGACCGGAGGACAAAGTTCACTGCGGGGTAAAACAAAAAAAGGGGGAGACGCCTTTACTCGACAACAACATCTGTCGAGGCTGCTTCAAGCGCAGCTCCCTCCGAAAATTTTTAATCTGCTCAAAGAGTTTGGCCAGATCGGCGACCGACTCGGAATCAGGGTCTATGCCGTCGGCGGATTTGTCCGGGACCTGCTTCTTCGGCAGACGAATCTCGATGTCGATATCGTTATCGAAGGAGAAGGTATCCCATTCGCCCGACAGGTCGAACAAGTCATGGAGTGCCGGGTTCGTACCCATGAACGGTTTGGTACGGCGATCATTGTTTTTCCGGATGGATTTAAAGTTGATATCGCTTCAACCCGGACTGAGTACTATCTTGAGCCGGGCGCGTTGCCGAAGGTGGAGCATTCGTCAATTAAATTAGATCTTTATCGGCGCGATTTTACGATTAATACGATGGCACTGGCTCTCAACAACGATCAGTTCGGGGATCTGCTCGATTTTTTTCAGGCACAAAAGGATCTGAGCGATGGAGCGATCCGGGTCTTGCATAATTTAAGTTTTGTTGAGGACCCTACCCGTGTCTTCCGGGCGATCCGGTTTGAACAGCGACTCAATTTTTCTCTCGGGCGGCATACCGAAGCGCTTCTTAAAAGTGCCGTAAGGATGGGGTTTGTTGAAAAAATCGGCGGGATCAGAGTCTACAATGAACTTCTTCATATCTTTAATGAGGCGGATCCGGTCGCATCGGTCAAGCGGATGGCGACTCTTGATCTGCTCGGCTGTCTCCACCCGGCTCTGGTCTGGGATGAAGATTCATCGCACCTGTTCGAGGAGGCGAGGCGGGCTCTGCATTGGTATGAACTTCTTTATACCGGTACCGCATGTCGGGGCTGGCTGGTCTATCTGCTCTGTCTGCTGGCGACATTGCGTCCGGCTCAGGTTGCTGAGTTCTGTCAGCGGCTGAATGTTCCACCCCGTATTCGGTTGATACTGCTCGAAGAACGTCGGGCGGCCCTTACGGTTAAACTCAAGCTGGATCAGGCGCTACAACAGAATAATACACCGAGAAACAGTCAGCTTTATCGCTGGTTCAAGCCGTTTTCGATTGAAATCGTGGTTTTTCTGATGGCATTTTGTTCAACTGAAGAGAGTCGGCAGTCCATTTCTCGTTATATGACCCATTTGTGTAATGTCAAAACGTCGTTAAATGGCAGATCGTTACAAAAACTCGGGCTGAAGAGTGGTCCGAACTTTAAAACGATACTCGATCTGCTGCTGGCGGCGCGACTTGATGGACGGGCGACCAATGAACAGGATGAAATTTCTCTGGTTAAAAAACGTTTTTTGAAGCATTTTCAATCTTGAGCAGTGTCGTTCATCGATTAGTTGACGAACGGTAAAAACACGACGTTTACAGAGGCGAATGGAATCAATTCTTGCCAAAATCGCAGTGATGCTGGTGCCCGCATTTTTTGCCGTAACGGTTCATGAAGTTGCACATGGCTATATGGCAGACAAGTTCGGCGATCCGACAGGACGCCTGCTAGGTCGCCTCACCTTTAATCCGCTGAAACATTTCGATTTTCTCGGAACCATTTCGCTGCTGGTTTTCGGTTTCGGTTGGGCGCGTCCTGTCCCGGTTAATTTCGGCAATATGAAGAACCCCTATTGGGGGCGTCTGGCCGTCACTCTGGCCGGTCCTGTCAGTAATTTTTTGCTTGCTCTGTTATTTGCCGTCTCACTGCATCTTTTGGCAGCGATTCCGGAACAGACTTTTTTGGGGGTGGGTGCGGCTGTTGTTGAACCGTTTCGTCTGATGTTGGCTTTTGGTCTTTATGTCAATATTATTATCGGTCTGTTGAATCTGCTCCCGATCCCCCCATTGGATGGCGGGATGATTTTAATCAGTCTTCTCCCTGAAAAACAGGCGGCACTGGTTGCACGTCTGGAACCATTTGGTTATGTTTTTTTTGTTATGATCGCTTACTATACCGGTTTCTGGCGGATAGTATTGGCCCCGGCTGTATTTTATGTCGCCAGTTTTATCTCTGTTGGTCAGAGCGCTGCGATCGAACAGATCATGACTTTTCCACTCTCCCGGTAAAAGAGATAGACCATGGCTTACGAAATAAGTATCGAAAATTTTGAAGGACCTCTTGATCTGCTGCTGCATCTGATCAAGAAGAATGAAATGGATATCTATGATATTCAGGTTGCTGAAATCACCGGGCAATATCTGGCGATTCTGGATACGATGCAGGTCATGAATCTTGACGTGGCCGGTGAATTTTTATTAATGGCGGCAACCCTGGTGCACATCAAGTCGCGATTTCTCCTCCCCTTAAGTGTGGATGATGAGATTGAAGATGAGGAGCTTGACCCGCGGGCCGAGCTGGTCAGACGATTACTCGAATACCAGAAATACAAGGCTGCCGGTGAAACCCTCGATCAGCGACCGCGACTCTTTCGTGAGCTGTTTGCCCGTAAGTTTCATTCCCCCGAATTGTCGGTTCTGGCAGAGCAGGACGAGGGGGAAATTTTTGAGGTCGGTCTGTTTGAACTGGTCGACGCCTTTCAACGTCTGTTGAAAGAGACCTCGGACCCTTATATCCATGAAGTGAATATTGACCGGATCTCTGTAGCCGATCGGGTGAATGCGATTATGGAGCTGTTGGCTGGACGCAAGGATCTCGATTTTCGGGAAATCTTTGCAGAAAAACCTGGACGAGAGATGGTTGTTGTCACTTTTTTAGCTATGCTTGAGCTGGTGCGGCTCCGTCTGGTTCGACTGATGCAGAACGACCGTTGTGGTAACATCTGGATCTACCCGGCGGTTATTGGTGATGTGACCCCCTTTCGTATCGATGAGGCCCAACTTGGATACATCTGATCTGCGTAAACATGTCGAGGCGCTTGTTTTTGTCTCGGAGACACCACTTAAATCGGAAAGGATTGCCGAAATCCTCGAATTGAAAAATTCCGTGGTTTTGCACCTGCTTGCCGAGCTTTCGTCCGGATACGATCAATCCGGAAGCGGTCTGGAACTGATAGAAGTGGCAGAAGGGTTTCAACTTCGAACCCGCCCGGAGTCGGTCGGTTTTATTCAGCAGCTGATTAAAACGCGACCGTTCCGTTTTTCGCGGGCTGCTCTTGAAACCCTGGCGATTGTTGCCTACCGGCAACCGGTCACCCGGGCTGAAGTTGAATACCTGCGTGGTGTCGATTCCGGTGGTGTATTTAAAACCCTTTTGGAAAAGCAGCTGATTCGTATTCTGGGGAAGAAGGATGTGCCGGGGAGACCGCTTATTTACGGCACGACCCGGGAATTTCTGGAGTTTTTTGGCCTGCGTGATCTCAGTGCTTTGCCGACTCTCAAAGAGTTCAGCGAGCTGTCACCGGCTTCGCTCGAGGCGCAAGGCTCTCCCCTGACTTTGGACAAAGAGAAGATGCCGGATCTGGAGCCGTCAACTGAACAGGAGTAACCGGGTTTGGCCCGGTTTTTTATGTGAGACTATGACGAAAGAGCGTGTACAAAAATTAATTGCGGCGTGTGGTCTGGCCTCACGGCGTGAGGCTGAACGCTGGATTGAGGCCGGACGTGTCGCTGTAAACGGGGCGGTTATCTCTCTCGGCGACAAAGCCGATCCCTTGCTCGATCAGGTGACTGTTGATGGCAAACCGATCGGTCGCTCTGAAACAGAGGTTACCGTTTTGCTTAACAAGCCGGTCGGTTATGTGACCACCATGAGTGACCCGGAGGGGAGGCCGGTGGTGAGTGATCTCCTTACCGATGTTTCAGAACGCGTCGTTCCGGTTGGCCGGCTCGACCTCACGACAGAAGGGTTGTTGTTGATGACCAATGACGGGGATCTGGCGCAGCGGCTTGCACACCCCCGTTACCACGTTGAAAAAAGATATCTGGCCAGAGTGCGTGGAACGGTTGAAGCTGCGGCGATAAAACAGCTGGCCGAGGGGGTCAAGCTCGAAGACGGGGTCACGGCGCCGGCCCGGGTTCGGCTGGTGCGTACGACCCGCACGCACTCCTGGCTGGAGTTTACTCTGCACGAAGGGCGTAATCGACAGGTGCGACGGATGTGTGAAGCACTCGGTTATCCGGTCAGCCGTCTTAAGCGGATCGCTTATGCTTTTTTGCAGGAAGGGGAGTTGAAGCCGGGTCAATATCGCCGATTAACGGCTCAGGAAGTGGCGCGCCTGAAGGGGTTGGGAGGGTTGAAATGATACGTGTCGATTACACCCATATGCTCGCAGATGTTATCGGCTCGGACAAAGGGGTTACGTTGTCCGAACTCGAGGCTTTAAGTGAGCGCTCAGAACAGATTCATGCAGATCTGCAACGACGTCGGCAGCGTGGTGAACTGCCGGTCTACGATCTGCCGTTCGCAAAAAAGGTTGTTGAGCAGATTCGTCAGGTGGCCGATGAGTGGGGAGGGAGGTTTGATGCTCTGGTTGTCCTTGGTATCGGCGGTTCGGCACTCGGGACGACGGCTGTCGCTCGGGCGCTTCTTCCCGGTCTGTATAACCAGTATGATCGTGCGGCTCGAAACGGACGACCGCGACTCTATGTTCTCGATAATGTCGATCCGGTTTCGATTAAGCAGCTGCTGAACCACCTCAATCCGGTCGATACCTGCTTTTGTGTGATCAGTAAATCCGGGACGACGGTCGAGACTATGGGGCAGTTTCTCATTGCCCGACAGTGGTTGCAGGCGGCGGTCGGCGACGGTTGTGTCGACCAGATTCTCCTGGTGACGGATCCTGAAAAAGGGGTCTTGCGCCGTCTGGCCGAGACGCAAGGGTATCGTTCTTTTGCCGTGCCGGATGGCGTCGGCGGGCGATTTTCGGTCCTGACTGCCGTCGGCCTTCTGCCGCTGGCAATCGCCGGAGTCGATATTGAGCGCCTTCTGGCTGGAGCCGCCGCTTTTTCAGAACGGCTGCAATCCCCCCATCTGCTTGAAAATCCGGCATATCTGAATGCTGCGTTGCACTATCTCGCTTATACCAAGGGGATGCCGATCAGTGTGCTGATGCCGTACAGTGATCGGCTGAGCGATTTTTCCGACTGGTTTCGACAGCTCTGGGCCGAGAGTCTCGGTAAGAAAATACGCCTGGATGGTCGGATTGATCCGGTCGGACCGACGCCGGTCAAGGCGCTCGGTGCCACAGATCAGCACTCACAAGTGCAACTCTACATGGAGGGTCCGCTCGATAAAATGGTGACTTTTATTACGGTCGTCACGCAGGATGATATCCCGTTCCCTGATCCTGTTGGTATCCCGGAGCTCGATTATCTGGCCGGAAAAACCGTCGGCGAGCTGCTCCTGGCAGAGCAACGGGCAACAGCGGCAGCCTTGGCACGCTGCGGGCGACCGAATATCACCTTGCAACTGGAGTCTCTTACTCCGGAAACTATCGGCGCCCTGATCTATATGTTTGAGATCCAGACCCTGTTTGCCGGAGGACTGTTTGAGGTCGATCCTCTTGATCAACCCGGAGTTGAAGCGGGGAAGGAATACACTTATGCCCTGATGGGACGTCCAGGTTTTTCCTCTGTCAGAAATGAACTGGAAAACTGGATTGAGAGCGTGGAACCTCGTATTATATAAGCAAAAATACCCCCTTTCGCCTTGACAGTTCCGGGGGGAATGCTTTATCGTTTGACGTTAGGTTGCATTGATTTTTAAGAGGGGACTCTTTGGCCAGCAATAAAGACACATTATTGGCATCTGCTCAGAAGTTGATTATCAAGGGGCAGACGATGCGCGCCATCAAGGCTTATCAGCAGATCGTTGCGATCGATCCGAAGGATATGCGCTGCCGTCAAAAACTGGCTGATCTCTGCAGTAAGGCAGGGCACAACAGTGATGCCCTCGAATCGTACGAGATTGTCGCCAAAAACTTTTCTGATAAAGGTTTCTACCTCAAGGCAATTGCTGTCTACAAGCAGATGCAGCGCCTCGATGCATCCCAGGTCATCATCTATCAAAAACTGGCGGAGTTGAACGAGAAGCAGGGGTTGATCGCCAATGCCATAGCCGAATACCGGGTTCTGGTCAAACATTACGAACAGAATAAAATGTTGGCCGAGGCTATCGGTATTTTGCAGCGCATGAAAGGGATCGATCCGGAAAACCTGAACATCCGAATCAAAATTGCCGAGCTCTACTCTGCCACGGGTGATAAAAAGCAAGGCCTCAAAGAGTTTGACGATGTGCTTGTTTTTCTGCGTGAAAAACAGAACTACTTCAAAATCATTAAACTCTACGAAATTTTCATGCCGCTGTTTCCCGGAGAAATCAACGTCGGGGCTCTTTTTTCGGAAGCGTGCCTGAAGACTGGCCAGTTTGAAAAAGGGTTAAAAATTCTCAAAGGGGCATTGAAGGAGAATCCGGACGATGTTGAAATTCTGGAACTCCTCTCCGACGCCTATCATCAGCAAAAAGATTACAGCAACGAGAAACTGACGCTTAATCATCTCCTGAAAAAAGCCGAAGAGAACCTTGATTATCGTTTGCGCTATATCTGTTCCTGTTTCAGTCTCGGTGAAAAAAAACGTGCTCTTAATGAACTTGAAGAGTGGAAAGAAGCTTTTTTTGCGGCGCAACGGGTCGCCGAGCTTAAGCAGCTTTATGAACGGTTATATAAATCTCTTCCAGGCGAAGAACGAGTCCTGCGAACGCTCTGTTCTATCTATGAACTGTCTGGTGAGAAAGATAAACTGTCGAAGATAATCTCTAAGCTTCCGGGCGAAGCAGAGGAGATTCAGCTCGATATTCTTGTCTCTGCTCCTGATGAAATGATCGATGATTCGATCATGGGTGACGGTGATGATGATCTTGAAGAGATCGAGATTGCCGAAGCGGATCTTATTGAAGAGCTTGAAGATTATGCGCCGATTGAGCTCGAATCATTTGAAGAGTCACTCGATGAGCTGGAGGAGATTGAAGAGCTTGAAGAGATCGAGGACCTTATAGATTTAGAAGAGTCTCTGGAGCTGGAGATTGAACTTGATATCGATGAACCCGAGGATGCCGTACTCGAAATTAATGAAGATGATATTCAGGAGTCGACTGACGAGGACGAAATGGTTCTTGCTCTCGAAGAGGCGGATTTCTATCTTAATCAGGGGATGATTGATGATGCCCGGCGTGTCTGCCTGGATCTGCTCGGAAAAGCACCGGATAATGAAAAAGTTCAGTCGAGACTGGCTGAAATTGAAAAGAAAATGATCGAAGCCGCCGCCGTGCCTCAAGAGGAGTACATTGACCTTGCGGCCGAGGTGATGGCTGCGACTCAGGAAGAGGAAGAAGAGGAAGATTTCTTTAATCTCTCTGACGAAAGTCTGGATGAGCCGATTGAAGAAGAGGTGGTCTCTGTCGAAGATGCTGAATCTTACTATAATCTCGGAATCGCCTACAAAGAGATGGGGCTGATTAACGACGCGATTAATGAATTTGACAAAGCGATGAAGAACCCGACCCGACTGGTTGACAGTCTCGGTCTAAAAGCGATGTGTCTGGCGCAGACCGGAGACCTCGATGGTGCCGAACAGATTTTCTGGGCTGTTCTTGAACAGCCCGAACTTGGCAAGGATGAAAGAATCGGTCTGCAGTATGAGCTTGGTCTGTTTTATGAAAATTGCAATCGGACAAGCGAGGCGTTTTCTGTCTTTGAAGAGGTCGCACTAACCGATTCAGGTTATCGCGACGTGGCGACAAAGATGACGACGCTCAAGTCCGCATCGGCTTCGTCGGCATCGAGTAAAAAAGATCGTGTCTCGTATGTCTGAAAAAAAGGAGCAGGTACAAAATAATGAGTTATCTTGCACACTTTAATTTAGAACGTGAACCGTTCTCAAATGCTCCTGACGCCCGGTTCTATTTCGACAGTGATCAGCACAGCCAGGCTCTGGTTCGTCTTATGTATGTTGTGAACTCCAACAAGGGCCTTGCTGTTCTGGTTGGCGGAGTCGGAACCGGCAAAACGACTCTGGCGCGGCGTATGCTTGAAACGCTGGACGAGAGTAAATATGAATCATCGATGCTGGTGATGGTTCATTCCAGCATTAATCCTGAATGGATTTTGACCCGCATCGCCATGCAGCTCGGTGTACAGGATCCGGCTGCCGATCGTCTCACCGTTTTAAAACAGCTCTACGAGCGTCTGCTTGAGATCGAATCAGAGGGACGCCGTGCGGTGATTCTGATTGATGAAGCTCAGATGCTGCAGAGCCGTGAGCTGATGGAGGAGTTTCGGGGGTTGTTAAATCTGGAAATTCCCGGCAAAAAATTATTAAATATCATCTTCTTTGGTCTGGCAGAGATTGAAGATTGCCTGCGGCTTGACGAGCCCCTGGCGCAACGGGTCGCTTTGAAATATCACCTCAAATCGCTGTCGATCGAAATCACGACCTCTTATATACAGTACCGACTTAATGTTGCTGGCGGCAAGGTTGATCTGTTTGATACTGCAGCGATTGATGCTATTCATCGCTTTGCCGGTGGTGTGCCACGGCTTATCAATACAATCTGTGATAATTGTCTCTTTGAATCATTTATGCTTAAGGTAGATAAAATTGATGCGAAAATCGTACATAGTGTTGCTGGCGATCTCGGACTCTCTGCGACGAAAATGAGCCTTGAGGAGGCGGTGACAGAAACAAGCGACCTGGACGAGATCGAAAGTATGCTTGATCAACTTGAGATCAAGTAATTATAAGCTTTCAAAAGTTTAATGATTTAAAACGTCTCTTTCTCGTTCTTCAATTATCGTTTAATTTAACGGTCGGCGTTTCCGACCGTTTTTAGTTGGTTTGATGGTTTTTATGAAACAAAAAATCCGTATCCTTCCGGAAAATCTCTGTAACAAGATTGCAGCTGGCGAGGTTGTTGAGCGTCCGGCATCGGTGGTCAAGGAGTTGATAGAGAATGCTCTGGATGCCGGGGCGGATGAAATTTTTCTCGATATCGAAGCAGGCGGCAGAAAGCTGATCCGGATTCGTGATAATGGCTCAGGGATGACGCGTGACGACGCTTTTTTGTCTCTGGAGCGACACGCGACCAGCAAGATTGCGAGCGATGATGATCTGTTCCGGTTGACCACTCTCGGTTTTCGTGGCGAGGCTCTCCCGTCTATTGCCTCGGTTTCACGTTTTGTTCTTCAGACCAGAGATCAAGCTTCGGAAGAGGGGTTTCGTATTCGGGTTGCAGGCGGGAATGTTGAGCATACTGAATCGATCGGAATGACTGTCGGCACAGACATTGAAGTCCGTAATCTTTTTTTCAATACCCCTGTACGGCGTAAATTCATGCGGACAGAGCAGACTGAAATCGGGCATATCGCCGATGTGGTCAACCGTCAGGCGATGTCACGCCCTGAAGTTCGTTTTCGGCTCTCCCACAATGGCCGGATTCTGATTGACGTCTTTGCTGTCTCCCGGCTTGCGGATCGGGCCGCAAATCTGCTCGGTCGCCAGGCGGCAGACGGGATGCTCTCGCTGCTGGCAACCGATGGCGATCTGGCGTTGCATGGCCTGGTTGCCGAACCGGATCGATCTCGGGCTTCGACCGCTGCCATCTACTCCTATATCAACGGTCGATATGTCAGAGATCGGGTCGTTCAACATGCGATCATTCAGGGTTATCGGACTCTCGTACCAAAAGGGAGATATCCGGTAGCGGTGCTGTTTCTTGATCTACCACCGGAGCTTGTCGATGTTAATGTGCATCCATCCAAGCATGAAGTTCGCTTTCGTGACCAGCGCTGTGTGCACGATTTTATTGTTGCGTCGATCCGTAACTGTTTACGTGGTGATACGCATCGCTCTGCCAGAGTTGCACCCGATGCTTTCGAACCCGATTCAAGGATGACAACTTCTGAGCCCGTTCGCCCTTTGCCCTCGGTGCAAGAGTCTTTTTTCGCCTATCGCTCCCCATTCTCGCCGCAGATTCCGGTCGTCGACCCGTCTGAAAATAGAGTTTCCCCCTTTGCGCTGCCGGTTAAAGAAGATATCCCGACCGGACCGTTTTCAGCTTTAACGGTTATTGGCCAATTTCAGAACAGCTATCTCATCTGTCAGGATCGTGATGAGCTGGTTCTTGTCGATCAACATGCAGCGCACGAGCGGATCGGCTTTGAACGTCTGCGTAAACAGTTTTATGCGCAAGGGATTGCCAGGCAAGAGCTGTTGTTTCCGGTTGTGATGGAATATGATTTCAGGGAAGCGGCGCATTTTCAGCAGAATCTGGACCATTTGGCGCGGTTTGGATTCGATGTTGAGCCGTTTGGCGGCAATTCATTCGTGGTGAAATCGATCCCGCAATTAATGGCCGGATCCGGGGCAGAAGAGTTGCTGCGTGATGTGGCGGCAGAGCTCGGAGCGCTGGGTGAGTCGGCGCTGCTCGAAGAAGCGCTTGAACATATTCTGATGACAATGGCTTGCCACAGTGCGGTTCGGGCCAACCAGTCGCTGTCGTCAGCGCAGATGCATGCTTTGTTGCACGAACTGGATCAGGTCGATTTCAGTGGCCACTGTCCGCATGGACGCCCGGTGATCAAGCGACTATCTCTGTCTGAAATTGAACGGATGTTCAAGCGAACCTGATGATTGCCAATCTCTGTGAAAAAGCGTCGGTCGTTGTGCTTTGCGGCCCGACCGCATCCGGGAAGACCGGTCTTGTCTGTCAACTCGCCGGTCAATTCGATATTGAAGTCGTCTCGGCCGACTCCAGGCAGGTTTATCGTCTTATGGATATTGGCACGGCTAAGCCGACCAGGCAAGAGCAACAGACTGTTTCGCATCATCTGATTGATCTTGTCGACCCGGATCACCCCTTCTCCGTAGCTGATTTTGTTGAGCGGGGTCGATCGGTTATTGCCGGTATTCTGGCTCGGGGGCATCTGCCGGTTATTGTCGGCGGAACCGGCCTCTATATTCGCGCCCTCATTGATGGCCTGATCGATGCTCCTGCCGCAGATGAAGCTCTGCGTCAGAGTCTGTTAGCGTATGAACAAAGAGAGGGGAAGGGGGCTCTCTACCGGCGATTGCAACAAGTTGATAAAGATCAGGCTGAAATTATTCACCCCAATAATATGGCGAGAATTATCCGCGCGCTAGAGGTGTTTGAACTTGGCGGCATTCCGCTTTCTGTCTTGCAAAAGCGGCATGCCTTTGGCGATTCTCCCTATCGTCTGCTTAAACTTTATCTCAATCCACCGCGATCGATTCTCGGTGAAAGAATCGATCAACGTGTGGAGCAGATGATTTCTGATGGCCTTTTTGCCGAGGTTCAGTCTCTTCTTGATGCGGGGTATGCGCCAGAACTCAAGGCGCTAAAGACGATCGGCTACCGGGAATCGATCAGCTGTTTGTGTGGTGCGTTGAGCGCGGATGAGGCGATAGATCGGATAAAATTGGAAACGCGACAGTACGCACGACGACAACAGACCTGGTTCAAGAAGGAAAAATCAATAATTTCAGTTGATTCCTCGGCAGAAACTGATACTATTTCGTCCATGATTAACTGTTTTCTTATGCAGAAAGGGAGTGGCTATGGGTAAAACACCTTTTAATATTCAGGATCAATTTTTAAATCAGGCACGCAAGGAGAGGGTACGAGTTGCTATCAGTATGATGTCCGGAGAGATTCTTGAGGGATATATTAAATCTTTCGACAGTTTTTGTGTGCTGGTCGACGGGAATTCAGACATCTTGTTGTATAAGCATGCCATCGGTTCTATTACCTCCAAAGATGGTAATTTTCGTCTGCACGGCGGGCGGGACTGATCTTTTCTGATACGTTGTGTAAACAGGAATCCCCGTATGCGGTTCTACTGCAGCGGGGATTTTGTATTGGTCGTTTTGAGGTTTTATGGTGACATTAAAAGAAGTTCTTCCCGGCAGTATTGCCGCTGAGCTCGAACTTGCTGTTGGAGACAGAATCTGTTCGATTAATGGCGAGCCGGTCAGTGACTTTCTCGATCTTTTTCTTGCTGAGCAACAGGAAGAGCTGTTGCTCGTCGTTGAAAAACAGACGGGTGATATCTGGGAACTGGAGATTGAAAAAGATCAAAATGATCCATTGGGGATCGCGGTGGAACACCCCGATCCGCAACAGTGCGGCAATCATTGCATCTTCTGTTTTGTGCATCAGTTGCCAAAAGGGATGCGCCGATCACTCTATATCAAAGATGAAGATTTTCGCTTTTCTTATCTCTACGGTGCTTACGTGACGATGAGTAATATTTCGGAGAGTGATATCCACAGGATCATCAAACAACAGCTTTCGCCGCTGTATGTCTCTGTGCATGCAGCGGAGGAAGCGTTACGGGCCCGCCTGCTCGGACGGTCTTCCCCGCCTGTTATGACGATACTGGAGCGGTTGGTTCAGGCCGGGATTGTGATTCATACCCAGATTGTTGTCTGTCCCGGGATCAACGACGGGGTGTCCCTGGAAGAGACCATTACGGCACTTTATACTCTTTCTCCGGGTGTTCGTTCTCTGGCGGTGGTTCCGGTCGGCCTCACGGGGCACAGATCACACCTTCCGGCGTTAAGGACGCCAGACTCAAACGAGGCGAAGGAAATTCTTTCGACCGTGAAACGATGGCAGCAACTGGCGCTATCTGCCACTGGCAGCCGTTTCATTTTTGCCGCCGATGAACTCTATCTTAGAGCGGCGGTCGATTTTCCACCGATTGAAGAGTATGAGGACTTGCCGCAGGTAGAAAACGGAATCGGGCAGGTCGCCTTGTTTCGCAGTCAGGCAGAGGAGGCTCTTCTTGAAGCGGATTTGATGCAACGTCCGGTTCAGGTTTCGACGTTCACCGGCGCCTCTTTTTTCCCGGAGTTGCAGCGTTATCTGCAAAATTTATCCGAAAAAACCGCTTGCGCCATCACTCCTTATGAAGTTGAAAACCTGTTTTTTTCCGGGGAGGTAACCGTAGCCGGATTGTTGACCGGTTATGATGTGTTGGAGCAGTTGCGCGGTCAGGAGCTTGGTGAAGCCCTGCTTGTCCCGGATGTTGTCCTCAGGGACGGGGAGGAGCTGTTTTTGGATGATTTGTCACTTGAAGGACTCTCTGAAGCGTTGGGTATCCCTTGTGTCAGGATTTCGAGTACACCATGGGGGATTCTCGATGCATTGGAAGATCTGTCGATGGAAGCAATTAATGGCTCTTGAAAGGATAACAGGATGATTAGCGATGATTTGATGAACGAGCTGCAGGAATTGATGGAAACCGGGGATTATTCAGCAGTCGTCAAACGCCTGCGAAAGCTTCAATCAAAAGGGGAGAGTGACGCAGAGCTGGAGGCTTTTCTCGGTGTCGCCCTGGAAGAGGCCGGAGACCTCGATGGTGCTGTTTCGGCTTATCGCAAAGCAATTCAGCTCGATCCTGAAGATATCGATTCCCACTACTCTCTGGCTGATATCTTGTTTGAACAGGATCAACCGGTTGAATCACTGGCTCTTTACGAAAAGATTATCAAGACTTTTTCGGATCAGGCCGAAGCTGAAATCAGTATAGGGCTGGTCTACTTCAGTCAGGATCGGATAGACGAAGCGATTCAGAGTTATCAGCGCGGTCTGAAAATTGATCCTGATTCGGTATTTGGTCTGAATGCCCTTGGCGATGCCCAGTTTGCAAAGGGTGATATGCCGATGGCGCTGGAGACCTTCAGACGGGTCATCGAGATTGAACCGGATGATGCCCAGGCTTATTTTAATCTGGCGGAAATTTATTACGATATTGACGATCTAAAAACAGCTGAAACCTACTGTCAGGAATCGATCAAGCGAGATCCGGGCTTCGCGTACGCCTACCTGACTCTCGGAAATATCCATCTCGACCGTGATAATGTTCGTGAAGCTTTGCAGGCTTTTCAACAGTTTTTATCCCTTGAAAACTCACCGGCCGCCAAAGATATCCGGTCTGAGGTGGCTGCGGTTGTTGAAGGTTTGATGGGTGAACTCGGCGCAAAAAGTTGAGGTTGATTAAATGATTAGAGGGATGGCGATACTGCTGTTGTTACAGTTTCTCGGCGAGCTGTTGTCGACCTGGATGACGTTACCGATCCCCGGAAATGTGATTGGTATGGGGTTGCTGCTGGTAGCGCTGCTTATCGGCTGGGTTAAAGTCGACTGGTTGGAAGAGGCTGCTGATCTGCTTCTGTCAAATATGGCGCTTTTTTTTGTGCCGGCCGGAGTCGGCGTCATGGTCTATGCCGACCTGATCAGCCGTGAATGGTTGCCGATCAGTGTCGGGCTTGTTCTCAGTACTTTTTGTGTCATCGCCGTGACCGGATGGGTTGAGCAGTCGTTGTCGCGCCGGGGAGAGTAGTATGTTTGCAATATTAACGAATCACCCCCTGTTTGGCATTGGGCTGACCCTCCTTGTTTTTGCGCTGGCGCAGAGTGCTTACCTGAAGAGCCGCAGAAACCCTTTACTCACTCCGGTTGCCGTTGCAATTGTCGCCATTATTGCTGCTTTGAAGTTGAGTGATATCCCTTTTGCGGCGTATCAAAACGGTGGACGTTATATCCTCTTTCTTCTCGGCCCATCAGTTGTTGCTCTCGCTGTCCCTCTCTATCGTCGGCGCCAAGAGATCTATGCGAAACGGGGGCCGATTATGGCCGGTGTTGCCGCTGGTGCCCTGGTGTCGATTGTTTCAGCAAGTGGGTTAACCTGGTTGCTCGGGGGGAGTCGAGACGTTGTCTTGTCGATGGCACCCAAATCGGTCACGACCCCGATCGCCATTGCGCTGGTTGAAAAAATTGGGGGAATTCCCGAACTGACAGCGGCTATTGTTGTTCTAACCGGTTGTCTCGGCGCAATCTGTGGTCCGGAATTTTGCCGATTAATCGGGATTACATCATCGTCGGCGACCGGTCTGGCCGTTGGGACAGCTGCACATGGGATCGGGACAGCACGAATGCTAGAAGTCGACCCACTTGCCGGTGCGGTCGCCGGGCTGGCTATCGGTCTGAATGGATTGATGACGGCTAGTCTGTTGCCGGTGCTGTTCATCCTGTTTGGTTGAGTCGACACGTACCGTTTGAATCGCGCCGTGATAGCAATAAAAAAAGGCAGGCGCCACGGGGCGCCTGCCTTTTTAGATGAATCTTGACTGGTAAAAATCACCGACCAGAGGCACGCTTCGATGCCTTGAGCGGATTGACTTTTGTTTCGACACTGTCGATCTTGATCTTCTGGTGGGTTGCAAAGTTGCAAAGACCGCCGACCCACTTCACCTCGGGTGCCGGGTAAGAAGTACAGACAGGGCCGATTTCGCTCTCGACAATGCGTTCGCAGCCTACGCAGGCTTCGACGACATTGTGACAGCTGTTGCCTTTAAAGGTGCAACCGCTTTTAGCCCAGAAGGTACACTCGGTACCGGGTTGAATAGTTTGACACTGCATGGGATTACCTCCTCGTACGTTTCTCTTTACTTCGTTTTCAGGAATTCAGCATCTTGTCTGATATCGACTCAGTCTGTCAATACTTATTTTTAAAATTGCACCAGTTAATTTAAGAATTGAATTGACTTGACCTGTTCTCTGCGGCCGGTTAGCATTCCGTAAAAAGGAGCTGTGAGATGTCGAATAAATTGTGGGATGATCGTTGTCGACGGTGCGGTCGTTGTTGTTATGAAAAAATTGAACACAACGGTCAGGTCTACTATACGGACGTTCCGTGTCTGCATCTCGATCTTGAAACAACCCTTTGCAAAATCTATTCTGAGCGGCACCTGCTTCAACCGCAATGTCTCCCATTAACAGCAGATATGTTGCATCGAGGGATTCTCCCCGGAGATTGCCCTTATGTCTCTGAAATCGTTCATTACAACGCCCCTGAGCTGTTTGTGGAAGAGGTGTAGTCTTCCCCGTTCTGCTGTAAATTGAGACGGTTCAATCTTAATCCCCCCTCGGGCTTGTCTGGATAGTCCCGGTTTGAAGAACGACCAGATTTTGTAACTGTTGCCTGGCGGTACTGACTGCAATCAGTGAAGGTTTGTGGTTCGG
>JACUTX010000230.1 GCA_014859615.1 Desulfuromonadales bacterium
GTCAGAACGATACTGCCCAGCATGACGACGGCTGCACCGGCCTGCGAGCGCGCGCCCGTTCTGCACTTGCACTTCGGATGGATGACAGGTAGAATCGAATGATGACAAACAAGGTAAGCTTATGGAGAGTGTGAACCTTCAGTACGGGGATACGCATTTCGTCTTCGAGGCGCCCGAGGGGGCTCTGCTTCGGGCACCGTTGGTCGCTCTTGCCGATCCGCAGTCTCTGCTGGAACAGGCGTTCGACAGACCGTATGGTGGACGCCGCCTCGAAGAGTGCGTCCGCCCCGGTGAATCGGTCGTCATTATCACTTCTGATATCACCCGCTACACAGCCAGTGAACTCTATCTCCCCCTTCTGGTACAACGCTTGAACCGTATCGGCATCCCGGATGCCGATATCGAGATCATCATCGCTCTCGGCATTCATCGAAAACAGACCGACGCCGAACATAAAAAAATTCTCGGTTCTCTGTTCGGGCGAATCCGGGTCAGCGATCATGAGTGTGATGATCCAGAAAAACTGGTCAAGCTCGGGACAACCAGCAGCGGCTTGCCGGTCGAGATTAATCGCCGCGTCGTCGAAGCCGACCGGGTGATTGTAACCGGCACCGTCGGTCTGCACTATTTTGCCGGTTTTGGTGGCGGACGAAAAGGGGTGGTTCCCGGCGTCGCCAGCCGTAAAACCTGCATGGCAACCCACTACGCAATCTTCAATCCACCTCAGATCGGCGGGCGGCACCCAAAGGCGACGACCGGCAATCTGCAGGGGAATCCGA
This sequence comes from Desulfuromonadales bacterium, assembly GCA_014859615.1. GTDB lineage: Bacteria > Desulfobacterota > Desulfuromonadia > Desulfuromonadales > UBA2294 > Kmv16. Next base: position 780 of record JACUTX010000230.1, read on the forward strand.
TCCACGCCGCGATGCTGGAGGCGGCGCAGATGATTCAGCCTGACTTCCTGTTTAATACCGTCCTCTCTCCAAACAAGCAGATTATCGGTGCTTTTGCCGGCGATCTGGAGCAAGCCCATGCGGCAGCCTGTGAGCTCGCCCGCACCAGTTCGACCGTCCCGCTCGAAATCCCTTGTGATCTGGCCATCATCTCCTGCGGGGGAGACCCGAAAGATATCAACTTTATCCAGGCACACAAAGCACTCGACTATGGCGTCAACGCCCTGCGTGAGGGAGGGACTGCGATCTTGCTCGCCGCCTGTCCGGACGGATTCGGCAACCCGACCTTCTTCGACTGGTTTCGTTATCACGATCTGAAAGAGTTTGAAGCGGCGTTGCACTCACGCTATGAGATCAACGGCCAGACCGCTTACGCCACCCGTGACAAGACCTCCCGCTATCGGGTGATCATGATCAGTAATCTGACCGCAGAGCAGACCCGGCAGATGGGGATGGAAAAAGCCCAAACTCTTGACGCCGCGCTTGAAATGGCCTATGAAAAGCTTCCGGCAGCAGCCCGGACCGTCGTTATTCCTGACGGCGGGGCAATTTTGCCGGTAATCACTCCCGCTTGAAGACGACAGCTTAGATCAATGAACAATTGAGGGACTTATGATTGAACAACAGATTATCGACAGACTCACACAGATCGTCGGCAAAGAGAATTGCTCAACGGTCACCGCCGACCGGATCTGTTACTCCTACGATGCCACCCAGCAGCAGTTTCTCCCCGATGTCGTTCTGCATCCCGCCTCGGCCGACGAGATCAGCAAGATCATGCTGCTGGCCAACGAAAAATTTATTCCGGTCTTCCCCCGCGGTGCCGGCAGCGGTTTTTCCGGCGGTTCACTCCCGACCAGAGGGGGGATTGTTTTATCGACTGAACGTCTCGATACCATTCTAAAAATCGATGAAGAGAATCTTGTCGCCACGGTTGAGCCGGGAGTGGTGACCGAGCAGTTCCAACAGGCGGTCGAGAAGGTCGGCCTCTTCTACCCCCCCGACCCGGCGTCTCTGAAGTTTTCCACTCTCGGCGGCAACGTTGCCGAATGCGCCGGAGGACCGCGCTGCGTCAAATATGGCGTCACCAAGGATTACATCATCGGCCTCGAAGTGGTCACCCCGACCGGCGACATCATCAAAACCGGCGGCCCGACCATGAAAGGGGTGGTCGGCTACGACCTGACCAAGCTCCTCTGTGGCTCGGAAGGGACACTCGGCATTATTACAAAAATTATTATCAAGCTGCTGCCGCTGCCGGAAGCGAAACAGACCATGCTGGTGATGTTCGATTCAATCGACGGCGCAGCCCAGGCGGTTTCGGCAATTATCAAAGGGAAAATTATCCCGACGACTCTCGAATTTATGGATGGTCGCACGATCGACTGCGTCCGGCAGGCGACGGATCTCGACGTCCCGGCGGCGGCCAACGCCGTACTCATCATCGAAGTCGACGGCGATCGGGAATTTCTCAATAAACAGGTGGCAAAAATATCCGCGATCATCAAACCGCTCGGTGTGGTCGAAACCCGGATTGCCACGACCCCAAAAGAGAGTGAAGCGCTCTGGCAGATCCGCCGTTCGGTTTCAGCTTCGCTGCGCAAAGTCAACCCGGATAAATTCAACGAAGACATCTGCGTCCCGCGCAGCCGGGTACCGGAAATGATCCGCCGGATTGACAAGATCAGCGCAACCTACGAGATTCCGATTGTCAACTTCGGCCATGCCGGCGACGGTAATATTCATGTCAATATCATGATCAACAAAAAAGTTGCCGGAGAGTTGGAAAAGGCTGAGAAAGCGATCGAAGAGGTCTTTAAGGGGGCGCTGGAACTCGGCGGCACCATGAGTGGTGAACACGGCGTCGGGATTGCCAAAGCTCCCTACATCGGGCTTGAAATCACTAAACAGGCCGCCTTCTACATGAAAACCATCAAGAAAGCTCTCGACCCGAACAATATTCTGAATCCGGGTAAAATCTTTCTCGACGACAAACAGACAGCGAACCACTAAGAGACCAGGGAGACGACAAGAGAGACGCTGCAGATGAAACCCGTTTTTTTCGGTTTTCTGAGTGCGCCTGACCCTTGGTCGCAGGATATTTGCATGGCAAAGCTAAAGCAGCTTGAAGATTATCGTGAAGAGATAGAACAGTGCGTCAAGTGCGGAGCTTGTCGGGCGCACTGCCCGGTTTTCGGTGCTGAAAAACGCGAAGGGCGCGTGGCTCGCGGCAAAATTGCGCTTTCCCGGGCAATTCTCGATGGTGAGGTGACTCTCGAAGAGAAAGTTCTCGAAGATCTCAGCCAGTGCCTGCTCTGCGGCAGTTGCTGTGATCAGTGCCCGAACAAGGTTCCGACTGAAGAGATCGTCGCCGCCGCACGGCTGCGCATTGCCAGGGAGAAAGGGCTTTCAAGCTTCGGAAAACTTCTGACCGGCGTTCTGAAACGCCCACAGCTGATGAATCTTCTCGCCCGGACCGGCGGGCTCTTTTCCAGTCTGATCTTCAAACGGTTACCGAAAAACAGCGGCCTGCGCCTCCGCTTCCCTGCCCCTTACCTCGAAAAGGGGCGGACGATACCGCCGATCGTCGCCAAACCGTTTCGCGACCGTCACCCGGAAGTGATCCAAGGGGAGCCGGGTCAACCGACCATCGCCTTCTTTACCGGCTGCGGCATCAATTTCATGTACCCGGATATCGGTGAAGCGTTCCTCAAAGTTCTCAAATTTATGGGTGTCACGATCATCATCCCGAAAGATCAGGGGTGCTGCGGTCTCCCGGCTGTGAGCGCCGGGGCCGGCGACGTCATCGAACAGCTGGCCGATCAGAATCTGGTCGCCCTGACCCGGCATAAAGTCGACCATATTGTCACCGCCTGCGCCTCCTGCAACGCCGGACTCGGTAAAATTTACGCTGATTTTGGGGATGATTTTAAAAAAATCTCCGAAAAGACCGAAGATATTTTTGTTTTTCTGGCCCGTCACGGTCTCCCGGAAAAACTGGCCGCCCTCCCCAAAGCGCAAAAAAGGGTGCGGGTCACCTACCACGACCCTTGCCACCTGCGCAATCGCGGCATCACCAGAGAACCGAGAGAGATTCTCCAGGCGCTCCCCCAAGTGGAGTATGTTGAAATGGCCTCGGCCGGAACCTGCTGTGG
>JACUTX010000231.1 GCA_014859615.1 Desulfuromonadales bacterium
GAACGTCCTTTCTCATCTCCTGCATAAACCCGATTTAGCAATGCAGTCGATTGTCACAAATAAAAATGCCCACCGTAAATTCACGGCGGGCATTTTTGTTGAATATGAAGAATGGCTGGTTACAGAGCATTTTTTTCAATGAATGTCCGTATGACGCCGATATCTGCGTCGAGCAGTTCACAACGGCGCTCGCGCTGCTCCAGCTTGTCGAGAGAAGCGGGGCGCTTTGGGTCCTGGCCAATCGCACGGTTGACCGCCTCAGTGAATTTTGCGGGGTGAGCCGTCGCCAGGCAGATGACCGGGCAATCGTTGCTGCCGACTCTTTGACCGGCAGATACGCCGACAGCGGTATGCGGGTCAAGGATATAGCCGGTCTCGGCGTGAAATTTACGAATTGTCTCAATGGTCTGGTCGGTATCGACAGTGCAGGTCAAAAAGTCCTCGCTGACCCGTGCGACACTCTCTGCAGAGAAGCTCAGCTTGCCGGTCTGGCGAAACGTTTCCATCTCTTTGGTAATCATAGCGGTGTCGCCGTTGTGCAGATAATAAAGGTAGCGTTCAAAATTACTCGCCAGCTGAATATCCATCGAAGGGGAGAGGGTCGCCTTGACTGCGTCAATCGAGTAATCACCTTTTTGCACGAAACGACTGAGAATATTATTTTCGTTGGTTGCCAGAATCAGTCGGCGGATCGGCAGTCCCATCCGCATGGCGATGTAACCAGCAAAAATATCACCGAAATTTCCGGTTGGGACAGAGAATTCGACCTGTTTGCAGCCGGTTTGACGGTGAACCCGCGTGTAAGCGTAGAAATAATAGACAACCTGAGCCAAAATTCTGGCAAAGTTGATCGAATTGACAGCGCCGAGTGCGTAGCGGCTCTTGAAAGCGAGATCTCCGAAAATATCTTTAACGATCTGCTGTCCGTCGTCAAATGTGCCGCGGATCGCAACGTTGAAGACGTTCGGGTCGGTGACCGTGGTCATCTGCAACTCCTGAACCGGTGAAACTTTCTGGTGCGGATGCAGGATAAAAATATTGATATTCTGCTTGCCGCGCACGCCGTAAATAGCGGCGCTGCCGGTGTCCCCGCTGGTCGCGCCGATGATGTTCATCTTCTCACCACGTTCTGCCAGCAGGTACTCGAACAGGTTGCCAAGAAATTGCAGGGCGACGTCCTTAAAAGCTAACGTCGGACCGTGGAACAGTTCGAGAATGTAGAGGCCGTCCTTCTTTACCACCGGGGTGACCTCCGGGTGGGTGAAGGTTGCATAGGATCGGTCAATCAGGTTTTTAAGGTCGACTGAAGGGATATCGGTGGCAAAGCGAGAGATGATCTGAAAGGCAAGCTCCTGATAATCAAGCATCTCCAAAGCTGCCAGATCCCCGTGCGTCAGAGACGGGATCTCTTCTGGAAGCAAAAGGCCACCATCATCGGCCAGCCCCATCATCACTGCATCTTTGAAGCTGATTCCACGAATCTGCCCACGGGTACTGATGTATTTCATTATCTGTAATCTCCAGGTTCAAAATTAGCGATCATCATAGCAGGATTGCCGACGGTGTAAAGAGGGAGAATGAAAAAAGGGGGTCCTTAAAAGGACCCCCGTATCGTTATGCTTTGTTTGTAAGGCTTCGACGCTATCGAGCCGATCTGTTATGCATTATTTTTCTTTGGCAGATAACTGCTGGGCATCCACAACGGCGACGGCCGCCATGTTGACAATATCTCCGACATCGTCACCCCTTTGCAGCACATGCACCGGTTTTTTCATCCCCATCAGGATCGGGCCGACGGCGTCGGCACCGCCGAGTTTACTCAGCAGTTTGTAGCAGATATTGCCGGATTGCAAGTCGGGGAAGATCAGGCAGTTGGCATCTCCTTTGAGCTGTGAGAACGAATACTGGGCTTCCATGAGATCAGGATCGAGAGCGACATTCGCCTGCATCTCACCCTCAATAATCAGGTCAGGGGCCTGGGCTTTAACCAGCTTGGTCGCTTTCTTTACTTTTTCGGTCCGTGGATGCTTGACACTCCCGAAGTTGGAGAAGGAGAGCATCGCGACCTTTGGCATGATGTCGAAATGCTGCGCTTGTTCGGCGGTCAGAATTGCTGTTTCGGCGAGTTCTTCAGACGTCGGTTCAATCGTTACGGTGGTGTCCGCGCAGAATACGACTTTTTTCTTGAATACCAGCATATACATGCCGTGAACTTTTGAGAGACCTTCTTTTTTGCCGATGATTTCCAGCGCGGGGCGAATCGTCTCCGGGTAGTGGTAGTTAATGCCACCCAGAAGAGCATCGGCATCGCCGGACTGGACCATCATAGAGCCAAAATAATTAAAATCTTTCTTGATCATCCGCTCGGCATCAGAGCGGGTGATTCCGCTGCGTTGACGAATCTCGAACAGAGAATCGATGTATTTATCGCTTTTTACAGAATTTTCCGGGTCGATAATTTCAACCCCGTTGAGGTCGAGGTTGAGTTCCTTGATGCGATTACGGATCTTTTTCTCAGAGCCGAGCAGGATCGGGATGGCAATCTTCTCGTCGATCAGGAGCTGGGCTGCACGCAAGATTTTAATTTCTTCTCCTTCGGGGAAAACCACTCGTTTCGGGTTGGCTTTTGCTTTGTTGATCAGGTTGCGCATGATCTGCTTGGAGCGACCTTGCATCGCTTCGAGGCTTTCAATGTACTTTGCCATATCTGCAATCGGACGCCTCGCGACGCCGGAATCCATAGCGGCCTTGGCCACGGCCGGAGCGACATGGAGCAGAACGCGCGGATCGAACGGCTTGGGAATAATATATTCCCGGCCGAAGCTGATCGCCTCGCCGCTGTAGGCTTTACGGACCGAATCCGGTACGTCTGCTTTAGCTAGTTCGGCCAGCGCCTTGACTGCTGCGAGTTTCATTTCATTGTTGATTGCGCTGGCACGGACGTCGAGTGCACCGCGAAACAGGAACGGAAAGCAAAGAACATTGTTGACCTGATTGTTGTAATCGGAGCGGCCGGTACCGATGATGACATCGTCGCGGACAGCTTTGGCTTCGGGGGGGGTGATTTCCGGATCCGGATTGGCCATAGCAAAAACAATCGGATTCTTGGCCATCGATTTAAGCATACTGGCGGTCAACGCGCCCTTGGCGGAGACACCGAAGAAGATGTCGGCATCGACTATGGCTTCTTCTAGTGTGCGAACTTTGGTTTCAGCAGCAAGACGCTCCTTGTATGCATTCATCCCCTCGGTGCGCCCCTTGTAGATAACACCTTTGGTGTCGCAGAGAATGACGTTATTCTTGTCAATCCCCATTATGATGGCAAGATTAGCGCAGGCGATCCCGGCAGCACCGGCACCGTTGATGATAATCTTGCAATTTTCAATTTTTTTGCCGACGATGCCGACGGCATTGATCATGCCAGCGGCCGCGATGATGGCGGTGCCGTGCTGGTCGTCGTGAAAGACCGGAATGTTCATGATCTTCTTCAGCTCTTCCTCGATATAAAAGCACTCCGGCCCTTTGATATCTTCGAGGTTGATCCCGCCGAAGGTCGGCTCGAGCAGTTTGACTGTACGGATAATTTCATCTGAGTCGAGGGTGTCGAGTTCGATATCAAACACATCGATATCGGCAAAACTTTTGAACAGAACCCCTTTCCCTTCCATGACCGGCTTGCCGGCGAGTGCGCCGATATTGCCGAGACCGAGCACGGCTGTGCCGTTGGAGACGACGGCGACGAGGTTCCCTTTGGCAGTATATTCGTAGGCGGTCGCCGGGTCTTTTTCGATTTCGAGGCACGGTTCGGCAACGCCGGGGCTGTAAGCGAGACCGAGATCGCGACTTGTTGCACACGGTTTGGTTGTGATAACTTCAATTTTACCTTTGCGGCCTGAACTGTGATAATCGAGCGCTTCTTGCTTTTTGTTAGCCATCTGTTTGACCTCCGTGTCTGCTGTTTTATTTGTTGT
>JACUTX010000232.1 GCA_014859615.1 Desulfuromonadales bacterium
CGCGGACCGTTTCAAGGCGCCGTTGTTCGGCGATCGGAGCGCGAGTGGCCTCTTCGGCCAGGGAGAGGATCAGTCCGGCTCCGGCAGTGATCAGGGTGAGGGCAAACGCCAGGCGCAGGAGCTCTTTCATCCCTTCACCTCCTGCATCGTTCCGAATACGCGCGGTTTCACAAACCGGTCGATCAGCGGCGTTACGGCATTCATCAGCAAAATGGCAAACGAAACCCCTTCCGGATAACCGCCGAACAGCCGGATCAAAACCGTCAAGACGCCGCAGCCGATCCCGAAGATCAGCATCCCTTTCGTCGTAATCGGTGAGGTGACCATGTCAGTCGCCATGAAAAAAGCCCCGAGGAGAAGGCCGCCGGTCAAAAAGTGAAACAGCGGATCGGGGTAACGAGTCGGGTCGACTAGCCAGAAGATGCCGCTGAGCAGCAGAGTCGTGCCGATGAACGAAACCGGAATATGCCATGTAATGACTTTACGGACGAGGAGATAGAGACCGCCGAGCAACAGGGCGAGCGCCGAGACTTCGCCGAGGCTGCCGGGCATGTTGCCGGTCAGGTAGTTCAGGGTGCCGGCAGAGAGGTTCTCCGGCAGCTTGCCGGTGAGCATGACGGCTGTCTTCCACTCGCCGAGCGGCGTGGCGGCGGTGACCGCATCAAAACCGGTGCTAAACGGCGTTGGCGCGGCCCAGATGGTCATCTGCACCGGAAACGAGATCAGCAAGACGACGCGGGCAACCAGCGCCGGGTTAAAAGGGTTATAGCCGAGGCCACCGTAGATCTGTTTGCCGATGACGATGGCGATGGCTGCGCCAAGCAGCGCAAGCCACCACGGTGAGCCCGGCGGGAGATTCAGGGCGAGCAGAATACCGGTAAGGGCGGCGCTCCCGTCGCTCAGTGTGCCTGGTTTGCCACCGAGTTTATTGCAGAGCGCTTCAAACATCATGCAGCCGAGAGTACAGAGAAGCAGAGTCCGCAACCCCGGCAGACCGAACAGATAGATCGCCATTGCACAGGCCGGAAGCAGGCTGTAGATGACATTGCGCATGATCTTGCTGGTGGTTGCCCCCGAGTCGATATGCGGCGACGAAGATATGTAGACCGGTTCAGACACGTCAGGCTCCCCTTCTCTTTTCCAGAATCATCCCTTTGGCTTGGCGCAGCGACTGCACCAGAGGGATCGCCGCCGGACAGCTGTAGCTGCAGCAGCCACATTCGATGCAATCCATGGCGCTGGTCTGTTCTGCTGCTTCGATCAGATCGAGACGAACATAGGCGGCGATAGTGGTCGGGAGCAGACCGGCCGGACAGACCTGAACACAGCGGCCGCAGCGGATACACGGCGTCTGCGGACGAAGCGGCAGATCCTCTTTGGCAAACAGAAGCAGACCTGAAGTGCCGCGGGTCGCCGGCGCTTCGAGGGTCAGCTGCGTCTGTCCCATCATCGGGCCGCCGGCCAGAATCTTGGCCGGAGGGTGCTCGATGCCACCACAGAGATCAACCAGATGCTGCAATGGTGTGCCGCAGTGAAAGCGCAGATTTTTCGGCTTTTTGATCAGCGGTCCGGAGATGGTACCGACCCGGTCGACCAGCGGTTTCCCTTCGATCACCGCAGTGGCGATCGCTGCTGCCGTAGCGACATTTTGCACCACCACCCCGACTTCCATCGGCAAAGACCCGGACGGAACTTCACGGCCGGTGAGGGCGAGAATCAGCTGCTTCTCCGCCCCTTGCGGATATTTGACCGCCAGCGGGACCACTTCGATCCCGGTTCCGGCGCAGAGCTCCTGCAGCAGGGCGATGGCGTCCGGTTTATTCGCTTCGATGCCAATCCAGGTTTTTTCGACCTGCAGAATTTTTCGTAGGATATTGATTCCGGCGAGAATCTGCTTTGGCGCCTCCAGCATCAGCCGGTGATCGGCGGTCAGAAACGGTTCACATTCGACGCCGTTCAATATCAGCGTGTCGATCGGTTTGTCATCCGGCGGTGAAAGTTTAACATGGGTCGGGAAAGTCGCCCCCCCCATACCGACGATCCCCGCCTGCAGAATCCGCTCGATCAGTTCGGCCGCAGTCAGTTTTTCAGGATCGGCCGGAAACAGTTCACACCAGCTCTCCTCACCGTCCGGCTTGATGACAATCGACGGGAGCAGCCGACCGGAGGGGTGGATGCGTGGTTCGACGGCGATCACTTCGCCAGAAGTTGAGGCGTGGATCGGAACCGAGACAAACCCTTTGGCCCGGCCGATCATCTGCCCCTTAAGGACAAACTCGCCGACCTCAACGCACGCCTCGGCCGGGGCACCGATATGCTGAGAGAGCGGCAGAATCAGCTCCACCGGAAGGGGCGATAACTCGATCGGTTTACCGGCAGTCGCCTGTTTGCTGTCGGGTGGATGCAAGCCACCGGGGAATGTTTTCAATGCTGACGAGGACATAGGGATCAGGCCGCCTTGGTTTTTTTGATGGGGACGGTCGGTGCCGCAAAACGGCTCCCGTCCGGATAACCCGAAGCAAAGTTGCGGATACAGTGCGTTGGACATTTATCAACCGCCTGATCCGCTTCGCGATGCTGGTCATAAACGACGCTCGCCAGCATGTTTTCGATTTCATAAGCGCCGGGAGCGGTCTTTTTACAGATCTGGCAGGCAATGCAGCCGACCTGACAATATTTGCGGACCAGCGCCCCTTTATCGTGGCTGTTGCACAGAACATGGGTGGTGGCATCAAGGGGGGTCAGCTTGATCACAAACCGCGGACAGGCTTTGACGCATTTACCGCAGCCGGTACATTTTTTACGATCGATCACCGCCAGGGAGTCTGGCGTCATCTCGATGGCGCCAAACGGGCAGATCATAGCGCAGGTCCCGAGCCCCAGACACCCCGCCGGGCAGGTTTTCGGGCCGTCGGCCAGTTTTTGTGCCGCGCGACAGTCGGTCAACCCGAGGTAATTGTATTTTTGCACAGCCTTCTTGTTATCCCCCTGACAGATAACCACCGAGATCTGCGGATTGGCTGTTACCGGTGCCAGGTCCATGATTTTCGCAACCTTTTGCATCACGGTCTGCCCCCCCGGCGGACAGATATCGGCGATAGAACCACTGGCGACAACCCCTTTGGCGTAGCCGGCACAACCGGGATAGCCACAGGCGCCACAGTTGGCACCGGGGAGGATATCGAGCAGCGCCTGTTCGCGGGGATCGATCTCGACATGAAATTTTTTGGCGGCGAAACCGAGTGCACAGGCGGCTAAAAGCCCGATCAGGCCGAGGGTGACTATAGAAGCAAGCATAACGAGAGTCCTTATAGCTGACTGATGGCTCCTGCGTGAAAAAGGTGCGGCGCCGTCGTTCGCAGGTTTCGCACCGGCATCAACCTTTAACCAGACCGGCAAACCCCATGAAAGCCAGAGAGAGGAGACCGGCCGTGACCAGAGCGATCGCCGTCCCCCGGAACGGCGCCGGAACCGGGGAGAGAGCGACCCGTTCGCGCAGACCGGCAAACAGAATCATCGCCAGAGTGAAACCGGCAGCGGCGCCGATGGCAAAAATCACCCCTTCGAGAAAGGAGTACTCCTTTTGAATATTCAGAACCGCAAGACCGAGGACGGCGCAGTTGGTGGTGATCAGCGGGAGAAAAATTCCGAGGGACTGGTAGAGGACCGGGCTCGACTTCTGGACAACCATCTCGACCAGCTGCACCAGCGAAGCGATCACCAGGATAAAAGCGATCGTCTGCAGATATTCAAGACCGAACGGCACGAGAACGAAATACTGGATAAACCAGGTCACAACTGTAGCGACGGTCATGACAAAAGTGACCGCCATCCCCATGCCGAGAGCCGTCTCGACGTTTTTCGATACACCGAGAAACGGACAGATGCCGAGGAATCGGGCGAGGACGAAGTTGTTGACGAAAATGGCGCTGACCAGGATGAGGAGCAGATCGGCCATT
>JACUTX010000017.1 GCA_014859615.1 Desulfuromonadales bacterium
TTCCCGATTACACCCTCGGGAATGACACCCTTTTCGCTGCTGCTGAATAGTTACGTTTTTTTTTGAAATCATACGGCAGAACGTTCTTTTCGTCTATAGTTGTTCTAAATATAATGCTGTTTCATCCCGGGTTTTTTTGGAGCTCTGCTGTAAAATTTACAGCATGGAAAAAGTGACATTTAAGCAGTTATAAAGAGAAACCAAAAAAATCTGGATCGATTGTTTAAAGTTCTTTTTTGACTTATGTTGAATTATTTTAAATTATCAGATACGATGCCATCTAGTTGAAACTTCTGAGTTATAGATTAATGCGCGTATCTTTGTCGACATGCTGTTTTTCTGTTCTATTTTTGTTGCTGTTCGCCGGTGTCCCGACGTCGGCGCAGTCGGATATCTACAAGTACGTCGATGCCAATGGTGTTATACATTTTACCAATGTGCCGACAACCTCTGAGTTCAAGATGCATAGAAAAGAGGGGGGGGATCGACTGACCATCCACGAAGTCATTCGTCATTACTCCAGATACTTCAGGTTGGAAGAGGCGTTGGTGCGGGCTGTCATTAAGGTTGAAAGTGATTACAATCCTGCAGCGGTCTCTCGCGCAGGGGCGATAGGGATGATGCAGTTGATTCCGAAGACGGCTCACCTGCTGAAGGTGAATGACCCGCTTGACCCGGAACAGAATATCCGTGGCGGGAGTCACTACCTGCGGATGATGCTCGATCAGTTTGAGGGGGACCTCGACCTGGCTCTGGCCGCCTATAATGCCGGTCCAACGGCTGTCCGTCAACATGGTGGCGTCCCCCCTTATGCGGAGACTATCCGTTATCTCACCAAAGTTAAGTATTACCTCGACTACTATCGCAGCCGCAGGGAAGTGATCTGATGAATATGCGTGACGGCCTGTTTAATCTGCCAAACCTGCTCACTCTTGCCCGTATCGCAATTGTTCCGGTTTTTATTGTTTTTCTCTTTTTTGACAGCCGTTCTGCCAGTTTCTGGGCAGCCGCTCTGTTCAGCATTGCCGCTGTCACCGATGCCGTCGATGGCTGGCTCGCCCGCCGTTGGGAAATCGAGACCGCTTTCGGCAAGTTTCTTGATCCACTGGCTGATAAGCTGATTGTCATGTCTGCGTTGGTGATGATGATTCCGATGGGTCGCGTTCCGGCCTGGGCCGTATTTATGATTCTGGCGCGTGATGTTATCGTCTCCGGAATCCGTTCAATCGCTTCGGTCGAAGGGACGGTTATCGCCGCCAGTGATCTTGGTAAGTATAAAACCATATTCCAGATGGTCGCGATCGTCGGTCTGCTCCTTCATTACGATTATTACTGGTTTTTCGGTCTGCAGTGGGAAATTTTCCATGTTTCGATGCACAATGTCGGCATCGTCTTTTTTTATATTTCCCTCGGATTGACCCTCTGGTCAGGTGTCGATTACTTTCTCGGCTTCAGCCGTTTTTTCATAAAAAAAACTTCCTGAGAAAAAGAGTATTTTTAGTTGACTTGAGAAACCCCTTTTGTTATTAATGTCTCCGCTTCGCTTGAACGCAAAAATAAATTCAAGCGGGAATAACTCAGTGGTAGAGTGCGACCTTGCCAAGGTCGAAGTCGCGGGTTCGAATCCCGTTTCCCGCTCCAGTTTAAAACATCCTCCGCTCATAAGACCGGGGGATTTTTTTTTACAACATCTCCCGTCTCATTTTGCAACGATTCAGTACTGTCAAGAATCATAAGAAGGCCTGTCATCCCCGAATATTTCTACCGGGGAGTGTCGCTTTATAAGCAGGATTCCGCAATTACCCTCTCGCGGGAATGACAACTTGTTCGCAAGTGCTAAAATAGTTGCCACACATTTAAACAGACATCTGTCTGCTCATCATTCCTGTTTTTATCTCTTCTTCTCGTCAAAATCTCAACGGATACTGGCTTTTTTGTTGTGAATTCAGGTTCTTTTTGTTACTTAATACCTCCAGCCAAATATTAATCTCGGATCAAATTTTTCAATATCGGATTTCAAAGCTGAAAGTGAATCGATGATGACGAACAACAAGATTGAAATTGATGAGACTTACTGCAAGGGGTGCGCTCTCTGCACGATCGCCTGCCCGCATGGTCTGATTGAAATGGATGTGACCCTGAATTCTCTCGGATATATTCCGGCGATGATTACGCCGGCCAATCTGGCAAAATGCACCGCCTGTGCACTCTGCGCCCGGACCTGCCCGGACACGGCGATCACCGTGTTTAAATCGGTCTCTGGATCAAAAACGGAGAGAAGCTGATGAAACGACTATTTGTCAAAGGGAACGAAGCGGTTGCGATGGGGGCGATCGAGGCTGGCTGCCGCTACTACTTCGGCTACCCGATTACGCCGCAAAGTGATATCCCGGAATATATTGCGCGGGAGATACCGAAGGTCGGAGGCGTCTTTATTCAGGCCGAAAGCGAGATCGCTTCAATCAACATGCTTCTTGGAGCGAGTGCCAGCGGTGCCAGGGCGATGACCTCTTCGTCGAGCCCCGGGATCTCCCTGAAGCAGGAGGGGATATCGTATATGTCCGGAAGCGAGCTGCCGGGACTGATCGTCAATATCTGCCGCTCCGGCCCCGGGCTCGGCGGCATCGATGCTTCTCAGGCCGATTATTTTCAATCGGTCAAGGGGGGTGGGCACGGCGGTTACCGGATTATTGTTCTGGCTCCCGATTCAGTGCAGGAGATGTATGATCTGACGATGCTGGCGTTTGACCTCTCTGACCGTTACCGGGTGCCGGCACTGCTGCTGGCCGACGCCGTTATCGGTCAGGTCAAGGAGGCGCTTGTGCCGCATCCGTATGTCGCTCCTGCTGATCTTCCGTCTAAAGAGTGGGCGGTGGCCGGTAAGCAGGGGCGCAGCGATCAGCGGATTGTCAAGTCGCTCTATCTCGGTGACGGAGAACTCGAAGCGCACAATTGGCGTCTGCACGCCAAATATGAAGAGTTGAAAAAACACGAGGTCCGTTTTGAGGCGTACCAAACAGAGGATGCCGACTTTGTGGTGACCGCTTTCGGTTCGGCCGCCAGGATCGCCAAATCGGCGGTGATGATGGCCAGAGAGGCCGGGCTCAAGGTTGGGCTCTTGCGTCCTGTTACTCTTTTCCCGTTCCCTGAGCAGGCTCTGAGTGAACTGGCTGATCGCGGGATTCCGATGCTCTGCGTCGAGCTGAATACCGGCCAGATGGTGGATGATGTCCGGCTGGCGGTCAAGTGCAGGGTCGATGTTGCCTTTTACGGTCGGGCTCCGGGGGCCGGTTCGCTCCCGACACCGGAAGAGATTTTTAAACAGATTCAAAAAAACATGGCGGCTAAATTATGACGACTCAATACAAACAGGTCTTCGGCAGACCCGAATCGTTAAAAGATGTTGCGACCCATTTCTGTCCGGGGTGCCATCACGGCACGATTCACCGCCTCTGCGCCGAGGCGATGGATGCGCTCGATATTCAACAGCGGACCATCGGGGTCGCTTCGGTCGGCTGCAGTGTTTTTCTCTACGGCTACTTTGATATCGATGTTGTCGAGGCTCCACATGGACGGGCGCCAGCTGTTGCGACCGGGGTGAAACGGGTCCGTAAGGATGATGTTGTCTTTACCTATCAGGGGGACGGCGACCTGGCGGCGATCGGGACGGCCGAAATCATTCATGCCGCGAACCGTGGCGAGGCGATTACGGTGATTTTTGTCAACAACACCACCTACGGCATGACCGGCGGCCAGATGGCCCCGACCACGCTGCCGCAGCAGCGGACCTCCACATCGCCCACCGGCCGTGATGTCGCCAATGACGGTTATCCGATCCGGATGGCGGAACTCCTCGCTGGCCTTGAGGGGGTTGCTTATTCCACCCGTGTGGCGGTCGATTCACCCCAACATATTATTGCCGCCGGCAAGGCGATTCATCACGCTTTTGACTGTCAGGTGAAGAGTGGAGGTTTTTCTTTCGTCGAAGTTCTTTCGACCTGTCCGACCAACTGGGGAATGGACGCACTCAAGGCCAATGCCCGGGTTGCAAGTGAGATGATCCCTTATTTTCCACTCGGGGTGTTCAAAGATGCCGCCTGTGCCGAAGAAGGAGCATAAAGAGATGATTCAGGATTTTTTTATGGCCGGGTTCGGCGGGCAGGGGGTTCTTCTCGCCGGGAACCTCCTCGCTTACACCGCGATAGAAGCGGGTCTCAATGCCTCATTCTTTCCGGCTTACGGGGTTGAAAAAAGAGGGGGGGCGGCCAACTGTACCGTGGTTCTCTCGGATGGCGATATCGGCTCACCGGTTATCGGTCATCCGAGCACCGTTTTGCTGTTTAATCCTCTGGCGGCCGAAAAGTATTATCCGCAGGTCAAGGTCGGCGGCTTTTGTCTGGCCAACTCCTCCTTGATCAAGGATCTGTCGATCCGCAGTGATATTGAAACCGTTATGATTCCGGCGACGGATATGGCGATCGAAGCGGGTGACGCCCGATTGATCAACATGGTGATGCTCGGTGCTCTGCTCGGGCGGAATCAGATTGTGTCGCTCGATGCGGTCAAGTCCGGGCTCGCCGGGATTCTCCCGGAGCGTAACCACCGCTTTCTCCCGATGAACAATAAAGCGATTGACGCCGGTTTTGCTTTTACGAATCGTTAAAGAGGCGAGCGACTCCGCCAAAAGAAAACGGTCAATATTCAAAGAAAGGTCCTCTTCACTGCTGAAGAGGACCTTTCTTGCGTTTCGGTCGCTGAGGTTCTTGTTACTAGAGTCTGATCAGGTCGTCGTCGAGACAGGTGAGCCTTGCGCCCCCTTTGTCGCCGACGACAAAGGTGTTCTCGATACCGACGACCCCGCTCCCGGGGAAAACGAACTTTGGCTCGACGGCGATAATCTGGTTCAGCTGCAACGGGAGGTTGAACCCTTTGGCCAGAACCGGCATTTCATCCAGCTCCAGCCCGACCCCGTGACCGACAAACCTTGCCTGTTCGCCAGGGGCCCCCATAAACCTTTTGCCGAGGCCGGCCTCTTCGGCCATCTGCGCGGCGTGTTCGAAGATCTCTGCACAGATCGCTCCGGGACGCAGGGCAGCGGCAACCTTCGCCTGAATGGCCAGAGCGGTCTCAAACGCCTGCTGCAGCTCGGGAGTAAGGGTGCCGATCACAAACATTCTGGTCATGTCAAGAATATAGCCATCGAAGACCCCGGTATAATCGATCAGGATCGGTTCATTTTTTACGATCTGTTTGGCTGACGCCCCATGGGGTGAAGCTTTGGACATGCCGGATCCAGTGACCGCACCATCGAAAAAACCGGGCGTGCAGCCGTGATCTCCAGAGACGACCAACCCCTGGAACAGCTCCTGATTGGTGGCCCGCATCCGTATGTACCCTTCGCCACCCGCTTTGCGCAGTCGCATTTCGAATTCGGCCGAAAGGTCGACTTCACGCATCCCTTCACGTATAAAGTCAGGAACCTGCGCGAACACCCCGCAGAGGCGTTCTCCCCCGCGACGCATCGTTTCAATCTCCCGGTCGCTCTTGACCGAGCGCAGATCGCGATTCAACCCCGAAATATCGACAAACTGCCGATTCGGCAGCAGTTTGACAAAGAGATTGTATTGCTGCACCGGCAGGACATCGAAGGTCATGCCGATCTTGTCTGTTTCGCCGCTGAGGGTTGCGGCAAATTCCTTGCTGGCGGGGAAGGGGAGAACCTGATCGATGGCCGCCTCTGTTTGCGCCCTGCTCAGGCTTTTGCGGATCAACAGTCGGGCATCTCCTGCTGCTGAGACCCAGAGCACCCCGTTCTGGCGGGTTCCGGTGAAATAGTAGATATCGATCGGGTGGCTGATCAACGCTCCGTCGAGCTGTTGCTCACGAAGTTTTCCCTGCAAGCGTGTGATTCGCTCGGCACATTCTTCTCGCATTGTCATAATTTCTCCCAACGGTTGTAAAAGGTGATGTCGGACAAAGATTTGCGTGGTCTGGCCTTCGGCTCCTGATCAGGATACCCCAGCGGCGTGATCCCGACCACCCGGATGTTTTCCGGGATGGCAAGAGCTGTGCGGATGGCCGCTTCGTCGAACCACCCCATCCAGCAGCTGCCGAGACCTAAGGCGTGGGCCGCCAGACAAAGATGTTCGAAGGCGATAGCGGTGTCGGCAATGAAATATTCGATTCCGTTTTCGACTCCTGATTCGGATGGATCGGCACAGACGACGATGATAACCGGTGCGGTGGCGATCGCCCGACTCCCCGGGTTTTCTTCGGGGAAGGCCTGCAGCAGCGCCGTTTTTTTCTCCTGATCGTTGATCACCAGAAAACGCCAGCACTGCATATTCTTCCACGATGGCGCGAGCCGCGCTGCGTTCAGTATCTGCTCGATCTTGACCGCTTCGACCTGGGTCTCTTTGTATTTGCGAATACTGCGGCGATCGTTAAAAACCTGAAAAATATCCATGCAGACTCCTTTTTTTCAGATGTTACATGTTGCGGCGGTATTGTCCACCGACTTCATAGAGAGCTGCGCTGATCTGTCCGAGTGAGGCGACCTTGACCACCTCCATCAGTTCGGCAAAGATGTTGCCGCCGCTCTCAGCGGCCTGTTGCATCCGTTTGAGCGCTTCGGGGGCTGCGGCCGCATGCTCTTTCTGAAAGGCGCGCAGGCCGTTGATCTGATGCTGTTTCTCCGCTTCGGTGGAACGCGCCAGTTCCCCGGGGATCGCATACCCTTCGGTGTTCGGATTCAGGTAGGTGTTGACGCCGATAATCGGCAGTTCGCCGGTATGTTTCTTATGCTCGTAAAGCATCGATTCATCCTGAATTCGGGTCCGCTGGTAGAGGGTCTCCATTGCGCCGAGTACGCCGCCGCGCTGACTGATCTGCTCAAACTGCTCCAGCACCGCTTCTTCGACCAGGTCGGTCAGCTCATCGACAATAAAAGCCCCCTGGAGCGGATTTTCGTTCTTCGCCATTCCAAGCTCTTTATTGATAATCATCTGGATCGCCATCGCCCTGCGCACCGACTCTTCGGTCGGGGTGGTGATCGCTTCGTCGTAGGCGTTGGTGTGCAGGGAGTTGCAGTTGTCGTAGACCGCCATCAGCGCCTGCAGGGTGGTGCGGATATCGTTGAAATTCATCTCCTGAGCGTGCAGCGACCGCCCCGAAGTCTGGATGTGATACTTGAGCATCTGACTTTTGGTGTTGGCGCCGTACCGCTCCCGCATCACGATCGACCAGATCCTGCGCGCCACCCGGCCGATAACCGTATATTCGGAGTCGAGACCGTTGGAAAAGAAGAAAGAGAGATTCCCGGCAAAGTCATCGATATGCATCCCGCGTGACAGATAGTATTCGACGAAGGTGAAGCCGTTGGAGAGCGTGAAGGCGAGCTGGCTGATCGGGTTGGCGCCCGCTTCGGCGATATGGTAGCCGCTGATCGATACCGAATAGTAGTTGCGCACCTTCTGATCGATAAAATACTGCTGTACATCTCCCATCATCCGCAGGGCAAATTCGGTGGTAAAGATGCAGGTGTTCTGCCCCTGATCTTCTTTGAGGATATCAGCCTGCACCGTTCCGCGCACGGTCTGTAAGGTGCAGCTCTGGATCTCTGCCAACTCTTCGCTCGATGGTTCACGACCGTTTACGCTGCAGAACTTTTCAACCTGCTGCCGGATAGCGGTGTTCATGAACATCGCCAAAAGCATCGGCGCCGGACCGTTGATTGTTAATGAGACGCTGGTCATCGGGTCGCAGAGGTCGAAACCGGCGAACAGCTTGTCCATGTCGTTCTGGGTGCAGATCGAGACCCCGGACATGCCGACCTTGCCGTAGATATCGGGGCGTTCGTCCGGATCTTCACCGTAAAGAGTGACACTGTCAAAAGCGGTCGAAAGCCGTTTGGCATCGTCATCCTTGGTCAGAAAATGAAACCTGCGGTTGGTCCGCTCCGGGGTCCCTTCGCCGGCAAACTGCCGTTTGGGATCTTCGGCGGTCCGTTTGAACGGGAAGAGGCCGGCGGTGTAAGGGAAAAACCCGGGAGCATTCTCCTTCATGCACCAGCGAATAATCTCGCCGTAATCGGCAAAATCGGGGAGGCAGACTTTCGGAATACGGGTCCCTGAAAGAGTCGTGCTGCTCAGTTCAGTCCGGATCTCTTTATCACGCACACGGGTGATCATCACCTCTGCAGAATACGCTTTTTTCAACTCCGGCCATTTTTGCAGCAGCAGTCGGCTCTCTTCGCTCAAAGCGGCTTCGGTCTGCTCAATCAGGCTGTCGAGCTCTTTGCTCTGGCAGCCGCATTTTTCGTCTAACAACGAACGCGCCCCTGACAGCTGAAATAACTGCCGCCCGATTTTTGTCTGTTCTTGAACCTCTCGGCGATAATTCCTGGCGGTGCTGGCGATCTCGGCCAGATAGCTGACCCTTTGCGGCGGGATGATCTGCTGGGCAACGCTCTCCCCCTCGCCGACCACCAGATGTGATTTCCAGCCGAGGGAGCAACTGTCGTTCAATTTATCGATGAGCGCCCGGTAGAGGCGGTTGACGCCGATGTCGTTGAACTGGCTCGCAATGGTACCGTAGACCGGCAGGGTGTCATCGGCCGCGTCGAACAGCTGCCGGTTGCGCCGATACTGTTTGCGCACGTTGCGCAGGGCATCATCGGCACCGCGCTTCTCCATTTTATTCAGAGCGATCAGATCGGCAAAATCGAGCATGTCGATCTTCTCCAGTTGGGTTGGCGCACCAAACTCGCTGGTCATGACATAGAGCGAAAGATCGCAGACTTCGACGATCCCCGCGTTCCCCTGACCGATGCCGCTGGTTTCGACAATTATCAGATCGAAGCTGGCAGCCTTGAGGACATCGACCGCCTCGTGGATCGCGGCGGATAGTTCCGTTTGCGAGTCACGGGTCGCCAGTGAACGCATAAAAACGCGCGGCGTATCGATTGCGTTCATACGAATCCGGTCGCCCAGCAGTGCGCCACCGGTCCGTTTCCGGGTCGGATCGACAGAGAGGATCGCCACCGTCTTGTCGTTAAAATCCCGCAGGAAACGACGCACCAGTTCATCGGTCAAGGAACTTTTCCCCGCGCCTCCGGTGCCGGTAATGCCGAGTACCGGCACCGGACTGGCGAGTTTGCGCACCTGTTGTTGTATCGCCTGCAACGCCTCGTCCGGCTGATCGATAAGCTGTTCGGCGGCGGTGATCAGTCTCGCCACTGCCTGCGGATCACGTTCTGGCAGCCGCTTCAGATCGTACGCCAACTGCCGCGGGGGGGCAAAATCGCACTTCTCAAGTTTATAATTGATCATCCCCTGCAGACCCATGCGCCGGCCATCTTCGGGAGAAAAAATCTTGCAGATGCCGTACGCTTCAAGCTCCTTGATTTCATCCGGCAGTATAACCCCGCCGCCGCCGCCGAAAATGCGCACATGCCCGGCCCCTTTTTCTTGCAGCAGGTCGTGCATGAATTTGAAATATTCGAGATGTCCCCCCTGATAGGAGCTGACCGCGATCCCCTGGACATCTTCGTGAATGGCCGCATTAACGACTTCATGGACCGATCGATTGTGTCCCAGGTGCACCACTTCGGCTCCGGAATCCTGAATGATCCGGCGCATGATGTTGATCGAAACGTCGTGTCCGTCGTAAAGACTTGTTGCGGTGACGAAACGAATCGGGTTCTTCGACTGGTAAACAGAGCTTTCCATATTCTGGCCTCCTCAAGGCGTTGCAATACTTTCAACGATCCCTTTTTGGGCATCAACACGATTTGGTCTGCAAGATGCAGAAGGAGAAGATTGCTGTGAACGTTGTTTTATTTATTCTCTATTAGCAAGCGCCGTGCCATGCAGCCTCGTGCATGGGAATGGGGCTGTATGACAAAAGAGAGAGCTTTTCAGCGATTTGTTATCAAGTCGGTGTGCTCATGATGGTGACGTTTTTCTCACCAGTGTGTTAACATCTGTTTACACTTAAATTGTCGATTTTTTATTTTTTGGTCCCATAATCGCCTTTGTTACGGCTCCATATTTATGTTTTGTTAAATGGTGATAACAAACGTCTGATTTTTGGATCTATCTGTTTGCGCTTTATATTATTGTCGCAGACTATGAATGATAAAGAATCTTTGTTTGTGAAAAATTGTAAAACGATGTTACAATTCGCTAAAATAGAGTTTGAGACGGTCAGTGCGTATCCGTCTAGGAGTTCAGCAGATTTATCGCGTTTACTTATCCGAAGGGAAGAGAACTGACATATGAGACAGTCGTCACTACTGCGAACCTTGGATTCAGTCGATCAATCGGGAAAAAAGAACGGCTCCCGGTCGGTTCTTGTCCTTGATCCGTATCAAAAGATTGTTGCGGTCAGTCAAAACACTCCGTTTGCCGGAGATGAGCCGTCTATTGTTGTCGGGAGAAGTCTCGAACAGGTTGCGGCTCTGCGCCATATTTATACTCTTTTGACCAAAGGGTTTTGTTTTCGCTCCTTGCCGATTCCGATCGGCGATCACTGGTATACGGCTGAATATCTGCCGGGGGGGGGCGATAGATCGCTGGCCGGGGGAGAACTCATCCTTTCGCTGCTTGAGCGCGGCAATGAAACCAGTATGATCCTGCATGATTTTATTCAGGCGATCGACCCTTTTTCCCTCGATTCAGGTGGCGGGGTGCTGCTGGTCGACCGGGCCGGATTTATCCTGATGGTCAACCGGGAGTTTGCCGATATTCTCGGTCTGGAGGCGGCCGAAATGGTCGGGCGCCATGTCAATGAATCCTACCCGGATCTGACCCTGTCACGCCTCCCTAAGGTTATGGAGACAGGGAAGGCCGAAATCGGCGAATCCCATCAATTGAACGGTCTGGAAATTATTGCCAGTCGCTGGCCGTTGATAAAAAATGGCAAGACTTTCGGCGCCTACGGCAAGGTCCAGTTGCGCGAAGGGGTCGATACTTCCCGTTTTGCCAGCAAGTTTCCGTCGTCAGAGGGGAAGGCGGGCCGCCGTGCAATTGTCGGGCACCGGCCGACCGCCCTCTATAGCGTCGATCAGATCGTCTGTCAGGGACAGTCGATGCGCGATCTTAAAGAGCGCCTGATACGGATTGCCGAACGCACGTCGACCGTTCTTTTGACCGGTGAGAGCGGTACCGGCAAGGAGCTGTTCGCCCATGCAATACACTCCGCCAGTCGGCGCAGCGATGGCCCCTTCGTCAGGGTCAACTGTGCGGCGATCCCTGAGAATCTGTTGGAGGCGGAACTCTTCGGCTATGTCGAGGGGGCGTTTTCCGGCGCTAGACGCGGAGGACAGATCGGAAAATTCGAACAGGCTCATGGCGGCACGCTCTTTCTTGACGAGATCAGCGAGATGCCGCTCGCCATGCAGGCCAAGCTGCTGCGGGTTCTGCAGGAGCGGGAAGTCGCCCCTCTCGGTAGTCAGGATATCCGGTTTGTCGATGTTCGCTTTGTTGCGGCGACCAATTGTGATCCGCTCGCTCTGGTCGGCGACGGGAAACTCCGCTCGGATCTCTACTATCGTATCAATGTTGTGTCGCTGCCGATCCCGCCGCTGCGTGAGCGACCCGAAGATATTTTTCAGCTTGCCAGGCATTTTGTTGAGCAGTTCAACGTCGAGTTTGAATTGAATGTTCAGGGGATAAGTTCCCGAGCCTGGGCCGCTTTGAAAGGGTATCCTTTCCCGGGAAACGTCCGTGAATTGCGCAGTGCGATCGAAAGCGCCTTTAATCTGGTCAACGGCCCGTTTATTCGTCTCTATGATCTCCCCGCCCCGATTGCTGATCTTCACGGCTCCAATCTCCCAGCTGCAGCCGGAGAGGGTGTCACCGTTCAGGAAAACACCAGAGCCCTGGACGGGCGCCCCCTGCAGGAGGTGATGGAGGAGATCGAAAAGAATCTGATCATTACAGCCATGGAAAAGGTCGGGGGGAATAAACTGGTTGCCGCCAATCTCCTCGGAATCTCCCGCCCCGGGCTGTATAAAAAACTACAGAAATACAATCTGCATTAAGAGGAGTTCTAACAGTTAAAAAATCTATTTCGATCGTCATCCACTCGCACCTGCACTCGATTAATTGAGTCGGGTGACGAAGAATCGAGTCTTTTTCAGGATGTTAAAAATGGATCCCCGATAAAAGCATTCGGGGATGACAAGTTTTTTATCCGTCGGAGTCGTATCCCGATCCGGTCCCTTTTTTTGGCCGGGTTTTTTTTGCGCCCCGGCCTGCTCTGTTTTTTGTTAACGACCCGGATCGGCGTTGTCGTGCGGCAGTCGACTCTGTCATCCCCTTTAACAGTCATTCACTCAAAGTTAACAACTGTCGCTCTAGCGATCAGGTGCCTCTTTGTCTATGTATTTTTTAATTTACTGTTATTGTTCAACAAAATCAGATCCTTATTAAATACTGCTATGCGATATATTTTTGTAAAACAATGTTTGGTATCCGTTTTGCACATTGTTTGAGTCAGTGCCAGCGCCTATCGCATTCATCTGATTTACTGATCCTGGATCTTTTTAAAAGGAAGGTAATATGACTAAAAACCAGCCTCTACTGAAAGTCGATAACATTTTTCTCTCGTTCGGCGGTGTCCATGCCTTGCGTGAAGTCTCCTTCGAAGTCTACCCCGGAGAAGTCTTCTCTATTATCGGGCCGAATGGCGCAGGGAAAACATCAATGCTCAACTGTGTTTCGGGACGCTATCAGCCGCAAAAAGGGGAGATAGCCTTCAAGGAAAAAAATATTATCGGGATGAAGCCGAATGATCGCTGCAAACTCGGTATCGGCCGCACCTTCCAGAATCTGGCGCTCTTTAATCACATGACCGTTCTCGACAACATCATGGTCGGCCGTCATCATCTGATGAAGAACAATTTCATAACCGGACCGCTCTACTGGTTCTCCGGGGCACGAAAAGAGGAGTTGGCGCATCGTCGCGAGGTTGAGGATATTATCGATTTTCTGGAGATTGCCCATATCCGAAAATCGATCGCCGGAACCCTCTCCTACGGTCTGCGCAAGCGGGTCGAACTCGCCCGTGCCGTCGCTCTGCGCCCTGACCTGATTCTGCTTGATGAACCGATGGCGGGGATGAACCTCGAAGAGAAAGAGGATATGGCGCGCTACATCATCGATCTCAATGAAGAGTGGGGGATGACGGTGATTATGATCGAGCACGATATGGGGGTGGTTATGGATATCTCACATCGGGTTATGGTTCTCGATTTTGGTCGGGAAATCTGCACCGGGCTGCCGGAAGAGGTAATGGAGAATGAACAGGTGAAGACCGCCTATCTCGGCGTCGGTTTCGATGATGACATTCAGGAAAAATCCGGAGAGGTGGCGTGATGACCGTGCAGAAAATGGCTTATGTCGATGTGAAAAAGTTTGATACTTTCCCCAAGCTGCTGGCTCACAATGCTGTCAACTGGCCGGATGAAGTGGCGTTGCGCGAAAAGGAATTCGGGATCTGGAACGCCTTCACCTGGGCGGACTACAACCGCAATGTCAAACTGTTTGCCCTCGGGATGCATCAGCTCGGGATCGGGCATAACGATTCGGTCGGTATTATCGGCGACAATCGTCCCGAGTGGGTCTACGGTGAAGTCGCCTCGCATGCCTTGCGGGCGATGATCTTCGGCATCTATCAGGATTCTCTGAATGAAGAGGTCGCCTACCTGATCAACTACGCCGGTGCCAGAATCATTATCGCCGAAGATGAGGAGCAGGTCGACAAGGTCCTTGAGATCACTGCCGAGTGTCCCTGTGTCGAACATATCATCTATTGCGACCCGCGTGGCATGCGCAAATACGACGACCCGCGCCTGATGAGTCATCTCGATCTGATGGCGAACGGTCGGCTGCTCGATGCAGAGCAGCCCGAGCTCTATATGCAGCTGGTCAATCAGGGGGAAGCCGCGGATGTGGCGATCCTCTGCCCGACCTCGGGGACGACCTCCAATCCGAAGCTGGCGATGTTGCAGGCCGGCCCGATGCTGGAGCACTGTGTCGCCTATCTGGAGGCTGATCCAAAGTTTCCGAGCGATAATTATGTCTCGGTCCTGCCGCTCCCCTGGATCATGGAACAGGTCTATGCCGTGGCCCAGGCGCTGATCAGCCGGATCATCGTTAATTTTGTCGAAGAGCCGGAGACGATGATGGAAGATCTGCGTGAGATAGGGCCGACCTTTGTCCTCCTTGCGCCGCGCGTCTGGGAATCGGTTGCCGCCGATGTAAAAGCCAAGATGATGGATGCAACCCGGTTCAAGCAGATGCTCTACCGCTTTGCCATGAAACTTGCCGATAAAGCGGCGGCCGAAAAACAGGGGAAGCAATCAAAGCTCGCCTACTGGCTGCTGTTTCGTCCTTTGAAAGACCGGCTCGGTTTCACCTTCCTGCGCTCTGCCGCAACCGGTGGCGCTGCTCTCGGGCCGGATACGTTTAAATTCTTTCTCGGTATGGGGGTGCCGTTGCGCCAGCTCTACGGACAGACCGAGCTGGCTGGCGCCTACACCATTCATGCCGCTGATGATGTCGATTTTGATTCGGTCGGTACGCCGTTTCGCAATGCCGAAGTCCGGATTGATAAACCGGATCACAACGGTGTCGGCGAAGTGGTCGCCAGAACCTGCGGGATGTTTCTCGGCTACTACAAAAATCAGGCAGAGACCGATGCGTCCCTCGAAGATGGCTGGATGCACACCGGCGATGCCGGTTACTTCAAGAAAGCGAATAATCACCTGGTCGTCATCGACCGGATCAGTGATCTGGCTGTAACTTCAAACGGGGATAAATACTCCCCCCAGTTCATCGAAAACAAGCTCAAGTTCTCACCCTTTATTGCCGAGGCCGTGGTGCAGGGGGATGGTCGCCCTTATCTGTCGGCGATCATCTGCATCCGCTTCGAAATTGTCGCCAAATGGGCCGAGCAGAGAAATATTGCCTTTACCAACTACATCAATCTCTCTGCCCAGGAGACGATCTACGCAATGGTGCAAAAAGAGGTGGAGATGGTGAACGCAACGCTCCCTGCAGCGCAGCAGTTGCGCAAATTTCTTCTCCTCTACAAGCAGCTCGATGCAGATGACGGCGAATTGACCCGCACCCGGAAAGTACGCCGTGGCGTTATCAAGGAGAAGTATGCCGATATCATCGATACCATCTATTCCGATAACGATATTGTTCATATCGATACTGTGATTACTTTTCAGGATGGAAATAAATCACGGATCCAGACCGATGTCCGGATTGTCGACCTTGCCGATCACGCTGCAAAAGTGGCGGTCTGAAAAGTTTTGCACGTGGAGACGGGAGAACAGCTATGAATTACGAACTGTTGTTGCAGCTGATCATCAATGGGCTCATTGTCGGCACTCTGTACGGGGTCGTGGCGATGTGCTTTGTGCTGATCTATAAATCGACCCGGGTGGTCAACTTTGCCCAGGGGGAGTTTCTTCTGATCGGTGCCTGGACCTGCTGGGCGATGCTGGTCAAGTTTGAGTTGCCGTTTTATGTCGGTTTCCCGCTGACCCTGGTCTTTATGATGATTTTCGGTGTGGTGTTGCAGGTGCTGGTGCTGCGACCGATGATCGGCGAGCCGATTATCTCGGTGATCATGGTGACGATCGGACTCTCGATGTTTTTTCAGGGGTTGGTAACCTGGATATTCGGTGGCTATACCAAGGCGTTCCCGACGGTCTTTGCAACCGAGTCGGTCAATATCGGCGGGATGCAGATCGAAACGGCTTATATGATGAGCCTGATTGTTTCGCTGGTTATCATGATCGCCTTCTATTTTTTCTTCAAATATTCCCGCATGGGTCTGGCGATGCGGGCTACCGCTTTTAATCAGCAGATTGCGCAAAGCCTCGGGATCTCGGTCAAACATGTCTTTGCCGCTGCATGGGCTATTTCGGCGGTGGTCTCGGCGCTGGCAGGGGTGGTGATCGGCATGGTCAATGGCGTCTCTTCGGCGCTCTCTTTCATCGGCATCAAAGTCTTTCCGGTGGTCATCCTTGGCGGCCTCGATTCGATCGTCGGCGCAATTGTCGGCGGGCTGTTGATTGGCGTCCTTGAAAATCTGGCTGAGTTTTTTGATAGTCAGTGGCTGCAGTTAGGCAATCTGTACAACATTGCCCCCTTCTATGCCCTGGTTATTATCCTGATGATCAAGCCTTACGGCCTGTTCGGCACAAAAGATATAGAGAGGATATAAAGCGATGGCTTCTGCTCACTCACGCATGCGCTGCGGAGAATTCCGTACCACCTATCAGGCGGATATGACCATCTTTCCGACCCCTCTGGCCCGTCGGGTTGCCATCGGGTCTGTGCTTCTGCTGCTTTTGGCGCCTCTTGTTTTGAACGCCTACTACCTGAATCTTATGATTCAGATCGGCTACTACGGGATTGCCGCTCTCGGTCTGAATATTGTCGTCGGTTTCACCGGGCAGATCTCCCTCGGCCATGCCGCATTTTTCGGCCTCGGAGCCTTTACTTCTGCCTGGATCAGCAACAATTCCGGTATTCCGGTCTTTTTTACCATCCCTCTGGCCGGCATGCTGACCATGGCTGTCGGCCTGATCGTCGGGATTCCGGCCGGGCGGATCAAGGGGCTTTACCTGGCGATTGCAACCCTGGCGTCGCAGTATATACTTGAGGATTTCTTCGCCCGGGCCGATTGGTTTACCGGCGGCTCCTCCGGTGCGATGGCCAAACCGTTTTCGATTTTTGGTCATGAAATGTATACCGACCAGTCATTTTTTTACGTCGTCCTCTTTTATGTGGTTGTTATGTTTGTGGCTGGCGCCAATCTGATGCGCTCCCGCGACGGTCGCGCCTTTATCGCGGTGCGCGATCACTATCTCTCTGCCGAAATCATGGGGATCAACCTGAATAAATACCGGATCCTGTCGTTTGGCATCTCTTCTTTTTATGCCGGGATCGGGGGTGCCCTCTTCGGTCACTACTTAGGGTTTGTCTCGGTCGAAGGGTTCACCCTGGTTCTTTCGATCCAGTTTCTCGCCATGGTGATCATCGGTGGACTCGGGTCGGTCATGGGGGCGATGTTCGGGACTGTTTTCATGGTGCTGTTGCCTGAGGTGATGGAGTTCGGCGTCTATCTGGTCGGGAGCGATAATACGGCTTTGACTCAGGCACTCGCCTATATCAAGGAGATGGCGATCGGGCTGGCGATTATTCTGTTTCTGATTTTTGAACCGGACGGCCTGTCACATCGCTGGAAAATGATCAAGAACTACTGGAAGCTTTATCCGTTTTCATACTGATTTATGCAGCAACCCCGGACACTCACTGTCCATAAGTATCAAACTTGAATGGAGAATCGTCTCCAAAGATCGGGCAAGTGTCATTCACGAAGCAAAGGAGGAACTAGTCATGCGCAAAGCGTTACTCTGTGGAACAGCTCTAATGGCAGTTTTTGGTCTAGCAACCCTGGCACCCGCTGCTGATACAATTCCGGTCGGGCATCTCGCCTGCTATACCGGTCCGACTTCGGATGTCGGTGCCCCTTATGGTAACGGCGTTGCTGATGCGATGAAGTACATTAATGAAAATGGCGGTGTCGCCGGCAAGCAGCTCGAATACGAGACCGTCGATTACGCTTACAAGGCACCGCAGGCGATCGCGACTTACAAAAACTGGGTGTCCGGGTTGAAGCCGGTGGCGATTCAGGGGTGGGGGACAGCCGATACGGAAGCGCTGGTTCAGTTTGTCGCCCGGGACGAAATTCCGTATTTTTCCGCATCCTATTCAGGCCACCTGACCGATCCGACCGGTAAATCGCCGAAAACAAAATCACCGGCTCCGTATAACTTCTTCTACGGTCCATCGTATTCAGATACCTGCCGTGGTCTGGTGCAGTGGGCAGCCGAAGACTGGAAAGCAAAAGGTAAAAAAGAGACGCCGAAGTTCATCCATATGGGGGCCAACCACCCTTATCCGAATGCTCCCAAGGACGCGTGTGCAGCGTATGCCAAAGAGCTCGGTTTCGAAGTGCTTAACCCGATCGTCTATGATCTTAAGCCGGGGGATGCCAAGGCCCAATGCCTGACTCTCAAAGATTCCGGGGCAAACTATGCCTATCTGGGGAATACGGCCGGATCGAACATCTCCCTCCTCAACTCCTGCGGCACCGTCGGGGCCAAGCCTCAATTTCTCGCCAATGTCTGGGGCTGGGATGAAAACTCGATCAAAGCTGCCCAGGAATCGGGTGACGGTGTTGCCGTCCCGCTGGGATCACCCTCATGGAAAGAAGACGCTCCGGGGATGAAAACGGTTCGTGCTATCGCCAAAGTGTCTGATCCGACCGGCGATACCTATCGCAATTTGCACTACATGCGCGGAGTCTGCTCGGTCTTTTACATGAAGGACGCCATGATCGCCGCCGACAAGATGAAGGGCGGCATCACCGGTCCGAACATCAAGAAGGGGATGGAGCAGATGGTGAATCATGTTCCGGCCGGTCTTGAAGGGGTCTGCCTGCCGTCTACCTGGACCGGCGAGGATCATCGCGGGACAACCTCGGTTCAAGTCTACACCACCACCTACAACGGCGGTGATTTCAAGTTCAACAAGCAGTCGACCATCGACGTGCCGCGTCGCGACGACTGGCTCGGTTGGTAAGCTGAGCATCGCAGGGGCGGTAAGATAAACCGCCCCTGCGACCTCTATTTGTTTGAGCTTCGAGGCTGTCGTTTTTATGTCGCTTGCAAAAACGCCAACCTGGGATCTGAAGCGTCTGAAATAAGGAGCAAACTATGGGCGAAGCGGTGGAGAAGGTCGAAACGAAGGAATCGATTCTGTCGATCAACAACATTGAGGTCGTTTACGACGATGTCATCCTGGTCCTCAGGGGGATCAGTCTCGAAGTCCCCAAAGGGGAGATTGTGACCCTGCTCGGTCCGAACGGGGCCGGAAAATCGACGACGCTTAAAGCGATCTCCGGACTGCTCAAAACTGAGGATGGCGAGGTTACCCGGGGGAGTATCCATTTCAAAGGGGAATCGATCAGCAACTGTGATCCGGATGCTGTCGTGCGTCGTGGCATCTTTCAGGTTATGGAAGGGCGGCGCATCATTGAGGATATGACGGTTATCGAAAATCTGCGGCTGGGGGCCTACACCCGTCGCGACCGGTTTATCAAGGACGATATCGACAAGGTCTTTCACTATTTTCCGCGGCTTAAAGAGCGGACCGGGATGGCCGGTTACCTCTCCGGCGGCGAACAGCAGATGCTCGCTATCGGTCGCGCGGTGATGGCCCGACCGGAGATGATTCTCCTCGATGAACCGTCCATGGGGCTGTCGCCGCTTCTGGTCAAGGAGGTGTTCAGTATCATCCGCAATATTAATCAGGAGCAGGGGATCACTATGCTGCTGGTTGAGCAGAATGCCAACATGGCCTTGCACTGCGCCTCTTATGGTTACGTTATGGAGTCGGGGAAAATCGCCCTCGATGGTCCCTGTGCGGATCTGCTCAACAACGAGGATATGAAGGAGTTCTATCTCTCCGGCGGCGACAAGGATCGCAAGTCGTTTAAAGACCTCAAATCGTATAAGCGCCGCAAGCGCTGGATGTAGGTTTTGGCGTCGCGATATTTAAAATTTTTTCTCTCACCGGAGCCGCTATGACTGATTTTTTCGACACTCTGGAAACCCGTGATTCTGCCGTGCGCGAAGCGGAGCAGATGGCGGCGCTGGCCGTTCAGGTGGCGCATGCGCAGGCCAAGGCCCCCGCTTACAAAGAACTTCTTGCCGGAATTGATGCAACCGGCATCAACTGCCGGGCCGCGCTGGCGTCCCTGCCACTGACCCGCAAAGAAGATCTGCTCGCTACGCAGCGTCAGCAACTCCCTTTTGGTGGACTGGTTGCGATCACCCCGCCTGAATTGAACCGTCTGTTTGCCTCCCCCGGCCCGATCTACGAACCGGGGAGTCAGCGGGCAGATTTCTGGCGCTTTGCCCGGGCACTTTATGCGGCCGGATTTCGGCGTGGCGAGCTGCTGCACAACTGCTTCTCGTATCACTTTACCCCCGCCGGAGCGATGGTCGAAGCGGGAGCACATGCGCTCGGCTGCGCGGTTTTTGCCGCCGGTCCCGGTCAGCTCGAAGGGCAGGTGCAGACGATTGCCGATCTGCGCCCGAACGGCTATGTCGGTACCCCATCTTTTCTTAAAATGATTCTCGATAAAGGGGATGAACTCGGCGTTGACGTCTCCAGTCTCACCAAGGCGCTGGTCTCCGGTGAATATCTGCCGCCGACTCTGCGTGAAGCTTGTGCTGCGCGCGGGATAGAGGTGCTGCAATGTTACGCCACTGCCGATCTGGGGGTGATCGCTTATGAATCGCCAGCGCAAAACGGGCTGATTATCGACGAAGGGGTGATTGTCGAAATTGTCCGCCCCGGCACCGGCGATCCGCTCCCCGATGGTGAGATCGGTGAAGTTGTGGTGACAACACTTTCCCCTGAATATCCGCTCATCCGTTTTGCTACCGGTGATCTCTCGGCCATCCTCCCTGGTCAGAGCGCATGCGGCCGGACCAACCGGCGCATCAAAGGGTGGATGGGGCGGGCCGATCAGACCGCCAAGGTGCGGGGGATGTTTGTCCGCCCGTCGCAGGTGGCGCAGATTCTGATCCATCATCCGGAGATCGGCAAAGGGCGACTGGTTGTTGAACGGATCGATGAAGCTGATGCGATGGTTCTGAAATGCGAGACGCTGACAACCGCTACTGAAAATCTCGCCGCCAATATCGCTGACACCATCCGGCAGGTCTGCAACCTGCGCGGTGAGGTTGTTTTTGTCCCGGTCGGAACTCTCCCCAACGATGGCAAGGTGATAGACGATCTGCGCCCGGTTGATGTCTGATTTTTGTCTTCCGCACACCTGTCGCGGCCAGAGAGGTTAACCATGCTTGACAATACGCTGCACGGCTTCCGGGTCCTCGATCTGAGCCAGTATCTCCCCGGCCCTTACGCTACCCGTCTTCTTGCCGATCTCGGCGCCGATGTGGTCAAAGTCGAGCCGCCGGGCGGCGACCCGATGCGCAGTTTTATCTTTCTCGATGACGACGGACTCTCCCCTCTGTACAAGCAGGTGAACGCCGGCAAAACCGTACTTCGCCTCGATCTCAAGTCCGAGGCGGACTG
Source organism: Desulfuromonadales bacterium (assembly GCA_014859615.1). GTDB lineage: Bacteria > Desulfobacterota > Desulfuromonadia > Desulfuromonadales > UBA2294 > Kmv16. The sequence continues at coordinate 21,198 of JACUTX010000017.1, forward strand.
TAGCCGGTTTGCCGCGCTGGTGACCGCCGCCGACGTGCTGCTCGAATCGTATCGCCCCGGCGTCATGGAGCGGCTCGGTTTTGGCCCCGACCAGCTGCGCGCCCTCAACCCGGCTCTGGTGCACTGTGCCATCTCCGGGTTTGGTCAAAGCGGCCCCGCCAGCCAGCGCGCCGGGCACGATCTCACCTACATGGCGCTGAGCGGCATGCTGCATCACACACAGACGACAAAAACACCGGTGATCCCGTTTCCGCCGGTCTCCGATTACGCCAGCGGCCAACACGCGGCGAGCATGATCCTTGCGGCGCTGCTTCGCCGGGAGAAGCGGGGTGGGGGGTGTTTTATCGATACCAGCCTGTTCGAGACGATCCTCTCCTGGCAGTCGTTTGGTCAGGCGGGGATCGGGCGGAGTGGACGCGCCCTCGACCCAAACCTCGGTCTGATCACCGGCGGTATGGCCTGCTATCAGATCTACAAAACACAGGATCATAAATTTGTGGTCCTCGGTGCACTGGAAGACAAGTTCTGGTCCTCCTTTTGCCTCGCAGTCGGCCATCCCGAATGGAGCGGTCGGCAACAGGAGCCGATGCCGCAGACCGCTCTGATTCATGAGCTGCGCGCGCTCTTTGCCACAGCGCCGCGCGACAGCTGGGTAACGCTTCTCGCCGCGACCGATTGCTGTTTTGAGCCGCTGCTTGAGCCGGATGAAGTTGCGGCTCAGCCGCAGGTGATTTATCGGCAGCTGATCCAGCCCGCCAGAGGCGAAGCACTGCCGACGGATCTGCGTCTGCCGATCATCTCGGATCAAAAGATCCCCCGTCCGCGCCAGCCGTTGTGCGAACTCCCGTTTGAAGCCGTCGCCGCCGTCTGGCAGTTGTAAAAAGAATAGGGGAGTATTTAGATCGAAGTAAAGAACCGTATAAATAATCTACAGGAGAGACCGATGCAATCTTTACCGATCATGACCGATTCGACGTTTGATGTTGCAGAGCGGGTCGCCGTTTTGACCTTGAATCGCGACGACGTGCGCAATGCGCTCACCGGAACCGCCCTAGTTGATGAGATCGTCCGTGCGGTAGAGTGGGTGAACAAAGCGGCCGACGTATCGGTGCTGGTTCTCACCGGCGCCGGAGCCGCCTTTTCTGCCGGCGGCAACATCAAGGAGATGCAGTTGAAGCAGGGGATCTTCGCCGGGAGCGCCGCCGAGATCGAAGGGCAGTACCGTCAGGGGATTCAGCGGATGACGCTGGCCATGGCGAGCGCAGAGGTTCCGGTGATCGCCGCCGTCAACGGCGCCGCCATCGGAGCCGGTTTTGACCTCGCCTGCATGTGCGATCTGCGTCTTGCATCGAGTGACGCTCTGATCGGTGAAACCTTTATCAACCTCGGGCTGATTCCGGGCGACGGCGGGAGCTGGTATCTGCAGCGGTTGGTCGGATATCAACGCGCCGCCGAGCTCACCTTCACCGGGCGTCTGGTGCAGGCCAACGAGGCGCTCGCTTTAGGTCTTTTTCTCGAAGTCGTCGCGCCGGAGCAGCTGATGACCCGCGCTCGCGAACTGGCCCGGCAGATCGCAGCCAAGCCGCCCCAGGCCACCCGCATGACCAAGCGGCTGCTGCGCTACGCCACAAGTCACGAACTCGACGATCTGCTGCAGATCTCCGCCGCCTATCAGGGGATGCTGCATCAGACCGAAGACCACAGCGAAGCGGTCAACGCCTTTCTCGAAAAACGTCCGGGTCGTTTCACCGGACGATAATTGAGGGAGAGTTTGCCAGGTTCGATGAGCTTGAATTGCGACAGAGGTGTGAACGTTTGTTGACACGGTAGGGGCATAAGCGTAAGGTATGTTTTAATTTTTTGGAATCAGGTAGGGGGAATCAAAATGAATCAAGAGCTTTTCGACAGAGATCATAAATT